>JAXHUD010000075.1:0-11374 GCA_034189815.1 Chloroflexota bacterium | reverse complement strand
TTGTTGCCTAACTTTTTCCTCTTAATAATCAGTATTTGTTTTTGGTTTTTCCAATTGTTCCTGCAATAATGTATGCGTCTAAAACAACCTCTTACCTCGACTATCTTTTTTGTTTGGGAAGTATAATATCTGGATTACAAGGTAAACCCTTCACATGCAGACGAAACCGGAAACCATTCCCCACTCACGATTCACCTATCCCCCAATACCTCATCTCTGCCTCCCTCACTCTTCCTCCACACGGTAGATCTGCAGATCCGAGGCGCGGACGGTCATCGCGTTGCTGCTCACCGTGCGGGCGAAGACGCCCAGTTCGCCGCTGCGATTTTGCGCCACGCGTTCTTCGAACTGGAAGGCATCGTTGATGTAGAGCTGGAAAGTGCCTTGATAAACCCACAGACCGACCCGGTTGGTGGCCGGGGCGCCGGGTTGGGCGTTGCTGGCGTTTTCCCAATCGTGCACGACCACTGGCACGCCGCTCTGCACCAGTTCCAGCCGGTATTGACCCTCGCAGGAAAAAGCGATCCGGTAATAGTCGCCCTGGCTCTCCCGCCAGAAGACGATCCCAAATTGGTCGTCCTGCTGGCAAAGCGTGGTCTCAAAGGTCAGCTCTAGGTAGAAATTCGCCGGAAGGTTGTACGGGCTGAGGCTAAAGAGATACGCATCTTGTTGGGCAGGGGCGAGCACCAGATTCTCATTGCCAAAGGCCACATTGCCCGAGGCAGCGCTGGGCGCGGTCCAGCTTGTCGGGTCGCTGAAGTCGTCCGAGATCAGCAGCTCCGTCATGCCCTCGCGGGTGTCCGGCAGGGTGGCCTGGGGGGTGGGGCTGGAGATTGGGATCAGCGTGGGTGTGGGGGTCGCCGGGAACCAGTCAATGGTCGGCGTCGGGGTCAGGGTCGTGGTTGGGGTGGCCGTCGGCGGCTGCGGTCCGGGTGGCAGCAGGACATTACAGCCTGTGCCAAAGATTATGAACGCGAACAGGAGCAGGGTGAGCCCCAGGCGTGTTTTGCGGGTTTTACGGTCGTTTTGTGTGATCATGAGGCCATAATTATATAATTAAAGCGGGTTTCATCCAAGTTTTCCTAAAACTGGCGATATTTTTGTTAGATGTTATAATCCTTGCTTAGAAGGAAAACACTTATGAAAAAACAAACTGTGTTTCTGATGCTGATTGTGCTGAGCTTGTTTGGGGTCTTGCTGTTTGCCGCGCCCCAGATAGTGAGTGCGGGCACGCTCCCCCAGTCTTCCTATGCTACCCCGACGCCGAATGTCGATGGGCAGATTTTTTACACGGTCCAGGAAGGCGATAGCTGCACCCGCATTTTTCTGTTGACGGGTGCCCCCATTGACCAGATTATCCAGTTAAATAATCTGGATGCAGAATGCATCCTCACCCCAGGGCAGCAACTGGTGCTAGCCACGGTGGCGCCCGCCACCGCGACGCCTGAGGGCCCCACCCCGGTGCCCACCGTCGGCCCACCCACACCAACGCCTTTCAATGGCAATGCGATGGTTTGTGTCGTGCTCTATGAAGATCTGGATGGGAACCGGAAACGATCTGATGCCGAGTTCTATCTGGACGGCGGCGTGGTCAGCATGAACAACCGGGATGGTACGTTTTCAGAGACTTTGAATACGATTGGTGGGGATCCTGCCCTCTTTGCGACGGAGGATTTGGCCTGCTTCCAGGAGGTTCCCGAAGGGGAATATAACCTGAGCATGGGCATCCCGGAGGGCTATAACGCCACGACCAGCCTGAACTATCCGCTGAGCGTGGCGGCTGGTGATACGGTGGTGGTGGCTTTTGGCGCCCAGCCGGGGTCCGCAGCCAATGCCACGGAGGACGTCCCGACGCCCGGCGAGAATCGCTCGCCCCTGTTCCTGGGGCTCGGCCTGCTGCTGCTGGCTGGCGGCGCAGCCCTGGCCTTCTTCTTCATCCGCTCCCGCCAGGAGTCCTGACCTCAGCGCGAACGGCGCTGCTCTTTCCAGACATCCCCTTCGTTGTGATATCCATTGGCTTCCCAAAAGCCGAGTCGGTCCGCGGCCATGAACGCCAGGCCGCGCAGCCACTTGGCGCCTTTCCATAAATAGACATCCTTTTCGCCGTCCTTCCCCGGGATCGTCCCGGTCACACCCCGCAGGGGGTAACCGTGTTCGGGCGTCAGGGGTTTGCCGTCGTAGTGAGTGGCAAGCAGGAAATTGTCCTGTAGCATCACGGACAAGGGCAGGTTGGTGGTGTAGCCATAATCGGCGTATTGCATCACGAATTTTGCTTTGGATGTAGGCCGCACCAGGCTATCCGCGATCAACCGCTTGAGCGAGATGCCTTCCCACTGCGTGTCCAGCTTGGTCCAGGTGGTCACGCAGTGCAGGTCCAGGGTGACCTTGGTGCGCGGCAGCGCCAGGACCTCATCCCAGGTCCAGGTGACCGGTTCTTCAACTTCGCCCCAGATCCTGAAGGTCCACGTGCTGGGGTTGAACGAAGGGATCTGCCCATAATGCAGGGTCGGGAAGCGGTCGGTCAGGTGTTGGCCGGGGGGGATTCTGGTTTCGTTGGACATCATTTACCTCTGGGATATCGGAACCGCTCACCGGGCTGGAGCAGGTGCACGGTGGTGTCGGTTTCGGACTCAACAGCTCTGGCCCAGGTCTCGGCGTCCTGCGCGATCAGGGCGAAAGTATTGTAATGGATCGGGATCACGTGTTCCGGGTGCAGAAGCTTCACCGCTCGCAGCGCATCGGCGGGGCCCATGGTGTAGTTGTCGCCGATGGGGATCACGGCCAGCGCCAGCCCCTCTTCGCCGATCAGGGCCATATCACCGAACAAACCGGTATCACCGGCCATATAAACCTTCTCGCCGGCTTTGGTCGTCAGCAGCAGGCCGGCCGGGTTGCCGCCGTAGCTGCCATCCGGAAGGGCGGAGCCGTGCAGGGCCAAAGTCAATTTAAGGTAGCCGAAGGGATAGGTATGCCCGCCACCCAGATGTTGGCCGTGGGTTTTGATGCCCTTATCTGCCAGCCAGCGGCTGATCTCAGCGTTGGCGATGGCCGTTGCACCGGTGCGTTTGGCGATTGCGACCGTGTCACCGACGTGGTCGCCGTGACCGTGAGTCACGAGGATGTAGTCCGCCTGGGCCTCGTCGGCGCTTATCGATGCAGCCGGGTTTTGGGAAAGGTAAGGGTCCACCAGAAGTTGATAGCCATCCGTTTCCAGGGCCAGAGAGGCATGCCCGAGCCAGGTGAGTTCAAAGGACATCTGCTGCTCCTTTCGCGTGGTGATGTATGCTTGGGATTAATTATACAGCCACAGGGTGCGTTCGGATAGCGGTTTCCAACGCGACGGTGATATGGTTTTGGTAATTGTGTCATGACGCGGGAATCTCATGGCGTTACGTGTCGTGCCACGCACGTGATCTACACTTTACCCACAAACCGGGACAGTTTATGAACCGTCCCGGTAAGTTTCATTGTGAAGCGTCAATTCAATCCGCGATCTCCCCCCGTAGGTCGAAGCCGCCATTGGTTTCCTCACCGAGCACGCGCAGGGTGTAGCGGCCGTCAGATTCAGGCGAGAAGGTATAAACATCCTCCGCGTCAGCGGTGAAGGTCTCTTCCCAAAGGAGAGTCCGTGCGCCGTCATCCACTTTAACGTCATAATCCAGCGTGAAGGTGTCGCCGCTTTACAGTCGGATGGTCTCGGTCTTTGGTCCATCAAGGAATTGATAGCTAGCTTGAACGGTGGCGCCGAAATTCATCCCGACGCAGCCCACCTGGCGGGCGCAGGCGGTGAGCGTGGCGAGCAGGATCAGAGGCAGGACAACGATAGGTTTTTTCATCCGCGGTTCGCCATTGAATAAGTTGATGTTGATATCATACCTGACGTAATGTAATTGGCTTCCTCCAACGAGGCGATTTGGATCTGACCTGTTGATATATCATCCCCTTGGTCATCCGGCCAGGTTGTCTTCCTGGGCGGGACAGGACGCAATTCTTAGTGTGTTAAAATCTTTCTATGGCAAAAATTCTATTGGTTGAGGATGCGGCCGAATTGGCTGAAGCGATCCGGCGGGAACTGACTGTGGACGATCATTGCGTGCAAACGGCCTTCGACGGCAAGGAAACGCTGGCACAGTCTCAGCAGTCCCCGCCCGACCTGGTATTGCTGAACTGGATGCTATCCGAACAAGAAGACTATTCCGGACTGCGGCAGATCCCGGAGGGATCTCACGGCTCGTGTTGATGATTTCGGCGCGGGGCGCCGCCATCAGCCGAGGACTGAGTTGGACCTTGCGCTGGTCAAGGAGTTCGTCACCGCCATGGGCGGCCAGATCACCGTTGCCAGCGAGCCTGGACTGGGCACTGAATTTTTTTATTCTTCATCTTCAAGATTGCGATCAAATAAATCGACAAGGGCGTCGATCACGGCATCCTTTTCATTCCCTTCCGCGATGATGTGCAGTTTATGCCCCTGGCGTGCGGCAATGGTCATGACCGAAATCAGGCTGTTGGCTTCGACCGGACCTTTGTTTTCACTTAGATTTTTTACCTTGACAGTGGCGTCATATCCGCCGATTGTCTTCACAAAGAGAACTGCTGGTCTGGCATGCAAACCCTGCTTGTTGGGAACAGTCAGTGTGATCTCTCTTTTGTTATTATCGCTGCTTGTGATGACCACCTCATCAAGCTGTTCCTCATCCTGGGTGTCATTCATGTCAGATAGCTGTTCGGTTTTCATTTTAAGAGACTGCATCGCTTCTTTGTAAACAGAATTTAAATCAGCCCCAAGCCCAGCCTGAACAGCGGCTGCAATTGCGCCTTCGATAAAGGGCGCCGGGCACACTTTGATATTGGTTTTCATTTCATCAGAAATCATATTCAGTGCCATCTCCGTGCTCAGAACGGCACTGCCTAAATCCATCAATATCAAGATACCGTCCTCTGTATAAGCAGCTTCGATGGCTTCCATAATTTCAATGGCGTTGGTCCCTAAATCCTGGTTATTATCGCCTGTGCCTGCCGCGGTGAGAATTTTAACAGACTCAGAAGCTGTCATTTGTTTTACCATCTCAGCGACACCTTCCGCCAATTTTTTACTATGAGAAACGAGCACTAAACTTACCATTTTAAGTCCTGTGTGATTATATAAAAAGGAATATTATTCCACTTGATTAATTATTAATAAAACCTACTATGGAAATGTTTGCTCTATTTTTATCGGGTCCGATTACTAAAACAGCGCATTTTTTCTCAGGGGTAGGTTTAGACAACAAGCGTTATTCACCCGTTTGTAATTATTTCTGATCAGAACCTTGATCTTTATTCATTAAATTATGAAAAGCATTCATCCCAAAATACACTAAAAAAACACTTGCTCCAAGAATTAGGCCCCAGAGGATGCCCTGTCCCCAATGACCAGATCCACGAATGATCTGATAGGCGACCACCACAGCCAGGATGAGACTAACGCCCCCAATCACTACCAACCCTTTTTTCTTCTCAATCCAGGGTTTTTTCTCAAATTTTATTTCTGGTTTCTTTCCCTTTTTCTTTTTTTCCAAAATAATCTCCGAAATAACAAGCTGATGTTCTCGTAAAAAAGATAAGGGGCGATGAGATCTCATCGCCCCTGCTTTAATCAAATACTCACGATTAGTCTTCAACCCAATCGAATGTGCGGGTAACGGCTTTCTTCCAGCCCTTGTAGAGCTTAGCGCGTTCTTCCTCACCCATCTTGGGTTTCCATTCCTTATCAATACCCCAGTTCTCGCGCAGATCCTCAACCTCTTTCCAGAAGCCAACGGCAAGGCCGGCAGCATAGGCTGCACCCAGCGCTGTCGTTTCAGCAACGGTCGGTCGAATAACAGGAACGCCTAGAATGTCAGATTGGAATTGCATTAAGAGCTCATTGAAGACCATACCGCCATCAACCTTGAGGGCTTTCAGATCGACGCCTGAATCTTTATTCATGGCATCCAGTACCTCGCGGGTCTGATATGCTGTTGCTTCAAGCACGGCACGTGCAATATGTCCGGCATTGATGTACCGGGTCAGCCCAACGATTGCGCCGCGGGCATCGCTCTTCCAGTAGGGAGCAAACAAACCGGAGAATGCGGGAACGAAGTAAATACCGCCAGCATCATCGACGGATTGGGCAAGCATTTCAATATCAGATGATTTTTCGATCATCTTCAGATTGTCACGCAACCATTGTACCAGGGCGCCGGTGATGGCAATGGAGCCTTCCAGTGCATAAACAGCAGGCTGATCACCAATTTTGTAACCCAGGGTGGTCAACAAGCCGTTCTTTGATTGAACTGGTTCTGTTCCGGTGTTCAGGAGCATGAAGCAGCCTGTGCCGTAGGTGTTCTTGGCTTCGCCTGGCGCATAGCAGGTTTGTCCGAAGAGGGCTGCCTGCTGGTCACCCAGGTCGCCAGCGACAGGGATGCCGTCCAGGCCGCTGTTCTTGGCGTAGCCATAAACTTCACTCGATGCCTTGATCTCGGGCAGCATGGAGCGTGGGATATCCATAATCGCTAACATCTCAGGATCCCAGTCCAGGGTCTCGAGGTTCATTAACATGGTTCGGGAAGCGTTTGTTACATCAGTTACATGCACGCCGCCCTTTGTGCCGCCTGTCAGGTTCCAGATAACCCAGGTGTCGATGTTGCCAAAGAGCAGTTCGCCCTTTTCGGCTTTTTCGCGTGCACCCTCAACGTTATCAAGCATCCATTTAACTTTCGGGCCTGAGAAATAGGTTGCCAGGGGCAGACCAACTTTTTCACGGAAGCGATCCTGTCCGCCGTCTTTAGCGAGTTCATTGCAGATTTGGTCGGTGCGTGTATCCTGCCAAACGATCGCATTGTAAATCGGTTTACCGGTTGCTTTTTCCCAAACAACGGCTGTTTCACGCTGGTTGGTGATACCGCATGCTGCGATATCCTTGATATCAATCTTGTGTTTCTGCAAGGCGCCTTTAATCACGTCTTGTGTGGCTTGCCAGATCTCTAATGGATCATGTTCCACCCAACCCGGTTTTGGATAAATCTGTTCGTGTTCTTTTTGGTCCAAACCAACGACTGAGCCCTTATGATCGAAGATCATAAAGCGAGTGCTGGTTGTTCCTTGATCTATTGCAACTGCGTATTTTGCCATTTTGTTCTCCTTTTGGTAACTATTGGATTAATACAATCAACTGCAATTCGCCCATACTTTTGCGGCTGTATCAAGCAGCATGAAGGTTGAAGTTGCACCTGGGTCTTGGTGACCGGCGCTTCGTTCGCCTAAATAACTTGCGCGACCCTTGCGGGCAACAAGTGGGATTGTGGCTATCATGCCTTGTTCTGCTGCTTCAGCCGACTTTTTTAATCCTTCTCCGAGTGAAAGCCCCTGTTCAGTTGCATCCTTCAGGGCTTGAACAGCCGGAGTTAACGCATCCACCATTGTCTTATCCCCCGGGGAGGCTTTACCTAATCTTACAACACCTGCGGTAGCTGCCTCAAGTGCCTTAGCCCAATCTGCCAGGTCGAAAGAACTCTTCCCGTCAATGGACATTCCCGCTTGCATAAATATTGTGGAATACAGAGGGCCACCAGCGCCACCCACTTTTGAAAGCAGGGTCATACCGACAGTCTTCATGATTTTGCCAATATCCACATCTTCGCCTTCGGGTAATTTTTCCAGAACTGCACGAAAACCACGATCCATATTTACGCCGTGGTCGGCATCGCCTATTTGTGAGTCAAGTTCAGTCAAATATTCTTTGTTTTCCGCAATAACCTGTGCAAAAGCTTTGATCCACTCAAGTACGTCTTTATTTGTAACAGCCACGTATACCTCACTAATATAGAGTCTGGACTTAAAGTCCAGACTCTATCGCTGCGCATTGATTGTTCTTAAACTCCCCAACGCAAACCGGCGGTTTTAACCGGTGCGTCCCAAAGTTTGATCAGGTCGTCATCCATCTTCAACATCGTGATGGACGCGCCAGCCATCTCTAAACTGGTGATATAGGGGCCAACTAAATTGCGGACAACTTTTATACCCTTGGCTTCGAGCATCTCGATAGCTTTCCGATAGACAATATAGAGCTCAATCAAAGGTGTTCCGCCCATGCTGTTCACGAACAATAACACTTCATCACCCGATTCAAAAGGCAAATCTTCGATGACGGGGTTGAGAAGCATCTCGGTAACCTCATCTGCGGGTTTAATCTTCATCCTGGTGCGACCTGGTTCACCGTGAATACCGATGCCAATTTCCATTTCATCTTCTGGGAGGTCGAAGGTTGGCTTGCCTGCGGTTGGAACCGTGCAGGAGGTTAATGCCATACCCATACTGCGACCCTGGCCATTGATTTTACGGGCCAAATCGGTAACTTCTTTCAGCGACCGTCCTTCTTCTGCTGCTGCACCGACAAGTTTCTCCATCAGTACAGTCAGGCCAACACCACGTCGACCGGCTGTGTAAAGGCTGTCTTTCACAGCAACATCGTCATCAACAACCACGGCTTCAACATCAATGCCTTCGGCTTTGGCTAGATCTGCTGCCATTTCGAAGTTCATAATGTCGCCCGTGTAATTTTTGACGATATGCAATACGCCAGCACCGCCGTCAACGGCTTTTGTTGCTTCTAACATTTGATCAGGAGTGGGGCTCGTAAATACAGCGCCCGGGCAAGCTGCGTCCAGCATACCCATACCGACAAAACCGCCGTGCATGGGTTCATGGCCGCTGCCGCCACCAGAGACGAGGGCAACTTTTCCCTTCACCGGAGCATCTGCACGCACAATGAAATCTGGATCGTAATGTACTTTTACCAGATCCGGATGAGCAAGTTCAATCCCTTGTAACTCTTCTAGTACGACCTCTTCAGGATTATTAATTAACTTCTTCATTCCTGTTCACCGTCTGGAAGATTCTTTGAGATGAACAAGTCATAAAGCACCAGACCAATTGGCCCTGCAATACAGGGAATCAGAACGGGGGGGATCAGCCAGTACAGACCATCGAACAGCCCCGTAGTGCCAGCCAGTGCACCAAAGAGGCGGGGGCCAAGGTCGCGCGCGGGGTTAATCGAATAGCCGCTGGGACCGCCGAGTGAGAGCCCTACTGCCAGAACGGTAAAACCGACGATAAAAGCGCCAAGGTTATCTTTTAAACCCATGTTCTTAGCATCACCAGAAGCAGCGACGCCCCATAGCAAGACCATTGTGCCAAAGAATTCAGCAATAGAAGCAGTCAGCATGCTATAGCTACCACCACTTGTGCCAGTTGCTGCTGCCTGGAAGAAGGATTCCTGGAAGACAGCACCAGGGCCTGTTGACCAGACATTGGGCATACCGGCAGCAACGAGACCATCACGATAAACTAAGAAAACAGCAGCTGCACCGAGGAATGCGCCGATCATTTGGGCTACAATGAAGGGGATCACTTTCTTCCAGGGGAAATCCCGCTTGAACGCAAGCGCCAGAGTCACTGCAGGGTTGAGGTGGGCACCAGAAACGCCGCCTGAAACATATACAGCGATAACCACTGCGAATGCCCAGCCGATGGTGATGGTGTTCCAGTTATAAGCATTGCCCGCGAGTCTGGGTGCTAAACCGACGTTTGCGACAACCCCATCGCCTAAGAGAATTAATACAAAAGTACCAAATACTTCGCCAACAAATTCTTTCATAGTTCTGTCTTTCATAAGTTTTCTCCTTGGATATTAGTGAAATTAATTATTAAAAACGACTTAAACAAACCTTCCTTTGCCGACGGGCCCTCCTTTCACTGCCTAGTAGTTGATCTGAAAGAAGAAAAAGGCGTGGCTCAGATTGCTTTTGAATATAGAGTCCACCCAAAGTAATTATAATACTAAAATTCCACATCTGATATTTTGTTAACATTTTCACACCGAAAGAATGAGGGTTGTGGTAAAAACTTATATTATTTTAGCATAATTTCCCCCATTCTGGTTCATTTTTAGCGATCTATTTCATAAAATCAGCGATCCGTTAAATGATGAGGAGGTCTATCTCAAAAAGTATCAAACACCCCGAGGGGGCCGGATAGGACTGTAAAGATATCTTGAGTTCTACAAATTCCAAAGACCACATCAAGCCCTGTCTACCAGCAGAGGTCTATTTTGCTGACCAAAACAGGGTTATAATTATTACTATTAGAATTGGAGGAGTTCACCTTATTTTGACTTTATCTGTGTCTAAAAATATGGGCCACCTCATCAGTCTAGGAATGCAATGGAATGAAATAAGGTCGATTATTTAATCATTCGGTGAAACACAAAGCTGTTTCTTTGGGGATTGATTTCGTTTTGTACATAACCGTCCTCCTTTCACCCATCAAAATTTACAAATGGTAATTGAAATCGAAAGGAAACAGTTGTAAAATCAAACTGTTGTAAAGTCGAATTTTGTGTTTTGAGTGTCCAATTCAATATAAATAATAACGATTGTTACCACACAATTTTGTTGCGTAGGTCAACCAATCATCAATATTTGAGAAATGGAGGTTGTAGTGCAAGAAAAATATGATTATATTATAATAGGCGGCGGCGTTGTAGGCTGCATCATCGCCCGTACCCTATCACACTATGAAGGCAGGGTGCTGCTCATTGAAAAAGAAGCAGACCTTTGTATGGGCACAACAGCCGCCAACACGGCGATCGTTCACGCAGGGTACGATCCGTTGCCAAACACCTTGAAAGCCCGGATGAATGTCGCGGGAAATGCGATGTGGGATACCCTGGCAGGAGAACTAAACTTTCCTTTTGAAAGGCGGGGAGACTTTGTTGTTGCTGTGGGTGAGGATGAGTTGCCTGCGCTTGAAACTTTAATGGGTTTTGCAAAAAAGAATGGTGTTCCCGGGTGCATTATGTTGAGCGGCCCGGAAGTCCGCCGCAGGGAAAAAAATATTACACCCGAAGTGAGCGGTGCGCTTTGGGCATCCACGGGCGGTATTTGTGATCCATTTGCGGTTACCATTGCTGCTGCTGAGAACGCTGTAATGAACGGCGCAGAGGTCAAGCTGAACACCGAATTTAAAGAATTCATCATGGAAGGGGACCGAATTATCGGTATTAAGACCAACAGGGGCGATTTCTTATCCCGATGGGTGGTCAACGCTGCTGGACTGTTTTCTGATTTTGTGATGCACCAGGCTGGCGTTCGACCTGAATTTAAAATCAGACCACGCAAGGGTGAATATTTCGTTTTTGATCGGGCTGATGTTCAAATTGACAATGTGCTCTTTCCGGTACCCTCCGATAAAGGCAAAGGCATTTTGGTAACCACAACGGTGCACGGCAATACTATTCTCGGGCCGAATGCTGAAATTATTGATGACAAAGAAAATTCGTCAACCACTATTTCTG
>JAXHUD010000074.1:0-11508 GCA_034189815.1 Chloroflexota bacterium | reverse complement strand
AAGGCGGTGAAAATAGCGTAAAAAATAAAGAAATTTAGAACTTTTTACGGATATTTCTATCATTTTTTTGCCGGTTTGACACCGGTTAGGTCAAGTTCGCTATTTTTGGTACTTAATCGACACCCTCTTTTAATATGTTTGACAAACCTAAAGAGCTCGGGTAAACCTTATAATGCATTTTTTAACTCCTTCGGAAAGGGGACTACATGGTTTTAGATATCCGTTTTGGGGATTTTTCCAGTAATGAGGCTTATGAGCGAGAATTGTAAATAAAATGTTCAGGCAAATGATATTATAATAGCAACTCAAGGAAACAACTTTGGCGCTACCGGGCAAGTTGTGTTGTTTGAGCACACTTCCAGCACCGAAGAAATGAGCGATAAACAGCCGGGAGGTGAACTAAAATATGACTGGGAATGACTGGATCTATGTGATTGATGAAGGCGTTTTGTCGGAGGGCGGTATGATGCCTGTTTATCCACTGGGCGTGAACGTCCTTCTGGCCAGGATTAATGGTTCGGTTTATGCATATTCGGGGAAATGCCCGCACATGGCTTGCCCACTCTTTACCGGTACCCTTAAGGGAGAAATCCTCACCTGTCCATGTCATGATTGGCGTTTTAATATCAAGACAGGTGAGTTTTTGGATGCACCGGAAATATATCTAGACAACTTTCAGACGAAATCCGAAAATGGAAAATTGTTCATTATTTTAAATTAAGGAGATTCACAATGAAAAAAGTCAGTATGTACACCTTGTCCACATGCCCGTGGTGCCGAAAGACAAAAAAATTCTTCACTGACCACAACATACCCTTTGACTTTGTTGATTATGATCTTGCCGACGAAGCAACACAGACGAAGATCATGCAGGAACTCGATGCTGCTGGTGCAAACGGGTTCCCATTCGTAAAGATAGATAACGATGTGATCGTTGGCTACAACCCAGAACGGTATACGGCACTTTTAGGTCTGTAAGGAGATAGAAATGATATCGCTCGAATCAAGAAAGAAGGCTCTCCAATATTTCTTTGCAAAGGTGGTAGATCAATTGGGCTACAAGTTCACACCTGATGATGACCTCGCCGACTTTCTTTTGGAGCAGGAAGTTTTGCTAGAGCAGAAACACGGCATCCCTTTCTGCCCATGTCAGGGGTTGAGGCATGAGCGTGCTCACGATATGCAGATTGTTTGCCCCTGCATTCCTTTCCATAGAAAGCATTTTGACGCCATGAAGCGCTGCTGGTGCGGGCTTTATGTACACAAGGACGTGACCGATCCAGATTCCTTGCCCCAGCTTTCGGCGTCGGAGGTGGGTCTTGAGTAAATTTGTTGAGATCATCAAAACATCTGAAATTGCACCGGGTGGGATGAAAATGGTGGAATTGGAAGGACTTGAAATCGTCATATGCAATGTCGGTGGGGAATTCTATGCGATACAGGGACGCTGCGGCCATATGAACGGTCCCCTCGATAAAGGTACTTTGGACGGGAAAATTCTCACGTGTGCAATGCACTGCGCCCAATTTGACTTAACGACTGGGGAAGTACTTTCCGGACCTGTCCCAATTGATATGGGCGGTGAGACGCCACCACCGAGGTTGGGTAAATACCTTCAGGATATTGGTAAGTTGACGCTTCACATACGCACGCAATCCATCCGCACCTACGAGACCAAGGTAGAGTCGGGTTTGGTCTTGGTGGCTGTCTAATCGCTTCCCAGACTTGGCTTATTCTCCCTTGTGTTGCAATTATCACTCATTAATCAACACCCTCTTTAGAGATATAAGTTTTAGAGAGTAGGACTCTTTAACTTTGCCTTGAAATAAGTTTTTAAGATTGGTTTCCCCTCTTATCTCGCTTCTGAGCCGCCTTTCCTTGCTCAAGGTTGCATTTTCACATTCACAACAGTACATTTCTTAAGCAAGCAATATATTCCATTTATACCCCATAAACGTCATAGCGACGAGTGAGATAATCATGATTCCAATTCGAGATCAAATCAAAACCCGTAAAACACCCATCATCAACTATCTTCTGATTACAGCCAACATCCTGGTCTTTGTCCTGCAATGGATGGCAGGCAGCACAAGTGATCAACTCATGCTCATCCCGGCAAACTTCCTTGCTGCGCCCCTCAACCCCACCAACGTGCTGGACATCTTCACCTCCATGTTCATGCACGCCGGCCTGTTCCACCTGGGCGGAAACATGCTCTACCTCTGGATATTTGGAGACAATGTCGAGGATCGCATGGGGTCTATCCCCTACCTGATCTTCTATCTGATCGGTGGTATTTTCGCCACGCTTGCCCATATATTCACAAACCCCGGCTCCACAGTACCGGTCGTCGGCGCCAGCGGCGCCATTGCGGCCGTCTTGGGCGCCTACCTGGTACTCTACCCCCAGAGCCGCATCCTGACCTTTATCCCCATCGGTTTCCTGATGCGCCTCAGGCTCGTCCCTGCCATCATCGTGCTTGGGCTCTGGTTCATCCTGCAGCTCTTCAACGGCGTCCTCTCCCTGGGCCAGGTCCAGGGCGGCGGCACCGCCTTCTGGGCCCACATCGGTGGTTTCGTGGCCGGCATCATCATGGGCCGCTTCTTCAAAGACCGTCGCCAACCCGTCCCGCGCCAGCGCTGGTAAAAATCCCGCTCACCCACCAGAATCAATTCCTGACATATCAACGCGGGGGATTTTCAAAATCCCCGGCGTTTTCTCCATCCTAACAACCTGAGATTCCCTTTCTGTACAAAACCTGTTGCAATAACACCCCTTGAGAGTGTGTCTGGATATCCGCCGCCAATCGTTGGGCAGATTCGGTCTCAACGTCAATGATCTTATGGCATGAGACACACTCCAGGTGGAAGTATGATATGGCGTTGCCGTCATAAGGGATCCCTCCCCCACCCCCCCTGCCCTGCTTCGCTCACCATCTCCAATGCCACCAGCAGATCCAGAGTCTTGGAGACCGTCGCCTGGATCTTTGTAAAACTGAAATAACACTTTTCTAACACTTTTTTTACATGATTTACCCCACCAGTCCGATATACTTTAATAAGGAGATAATTTAATAATTAAAAGGGTGCAAACATGCGAATCATTTTTCTCAAGCCGCTCCAAACGGTCATCTTGGACGTTGTTGCCTGGGTTGTGATCCACCTGAGCATCGGCTTTGCGAGTTCCACGATCCCGCTCAAAAAGCTTGACCCCGGCAAACGCTTTTTCCACGCCTACGATTGGGAACAGGACGGCAGAATTTACGAAAAGCTCTTCAAAGTCCGCCGTTGGAAACATTTAATCCCCAATGGCTCTGCCCTTTATAAGAACGCCTTCTCCATCCGGCGGCTCTCCGACAGTTCCCCCGAAACGCTTCGCCGCTGGCTCAAGGAGAGCGTCCGCGCCGAAATTTGCCACTGGCTCATGATCCCACCCGGTTTCCTCTTCTTTCTGTGGAATAACGTCCTGGTGGGCTGGCTGATGGTGCTGTATGCCTTCCTGAACAATCTCATCCCGATCGTCCTGCAGCGTTACAACCGCCCCCGGTTGCGGAAACTTCTTGCCATTGCTGAAAGGAAACAATACCCGGCTGTGCAGAAGGAGGCGGGCCTTGTCCACGCCGGCTGAACGTCAATTTCTAATTCTGACCAGTGATTCTGGCTTTGGTCACCGTGCATCTGCAAGCGCCATCGCCAAAGCCCTGGTCCGCGCCCAACCGCAGGAAGCCGCGCCCTACATCATCAACCCCATCTTTGAGGAATCTGCGTCCCGTTGGCTCCAAAAGGCGGAAGAAAACTACGATTCCAACGTCAAGGACTATCCCACGCTGTATAGGTTCGCTTACGAAGCCGCCGAAACACGCTCCATCCGCACCATGATCGAGAGCACCCTGACCCTGGCACTCAATAAAACCCTCCAGCACCTGGTCAGGGATATTCGCCCCGACGCGATCGTCAGCACCAACCAGATGTTCAATGCCCCTGTCAAAGCCGTGCTGGATTACCTCGACGCCCGGATTCCCGTCTTCACCGTAGTTACTGACCTGGCCGACGTTCACCCCCTTTGGTTCACCGAAGGCCCCGACCGATTTTATGTCGCTTCTGAAAAGGTCCGAGAACGTGCCATTCAGAACCAGGTTCCCCCCGAAAACATCGTCATCAGCGGGATTCCCGTGGATCCTGACTTCGCCGACACCCCCGGCGACCGGGTCGCTCTGCGTCAGAAGTTGGGGCTTTCCCCCGACCTGACCACCCTGCTCTTCGTTGCCAGTAAACGCGTCAGCGGGATTCTGGAAGATCTGGAAGCCCTCAATACGGCTGAACCCGAATTCCAGGTCGCGGCCATTGCCGGCGGTGACGAAGACCTCTATCAAGCGCTGCTTTCCCGCAGGTGGCGTTTTCCCATTCGGATCGAGAATTTTGTAAACAATATCCCAGAGTGGATGCACTGCGCCGACCTGTTGGTCACCAAAGCCGGCGGTCTGATCCTGTCTGAAGGTCTCGCGGTCGGTCTGCCCATCATCATGGTCGACGTTCTACCGGGTCAGGAAGAAGGCAACCTGGATTTCATCCTGCAAAATCAGGCGGGCGTTCTGGCGGAAAACCCACCTGAGCTTCGGCGCCGGATCAATGCCTGGCTTGCCGAAGACAACAACCTCCTGAAATCCTTTGCGACCAGAGCCCGCCAACTCGGGCGCCCGGACGCGGCAATGACCATCGCCAATGACCTATGGCAGATTTCCCAGCCGATCGCCTTCCCTGGCTGAGCGGCATCGCACTCCCGAAAGCTAATTAATGTTCTCGAAACTAAAACAATGGGACAAAACCAAATGGCAGAAAACCCTCCTGGTCCTCGTCGTCCTGCTGTTCAGCCTCGTCCTCATCCTCCGGCTGGATATGGACGCGCTGCAAGCCTTCATCCGCCGGCACGAAAATATCAGTACCCTCTTGTTCTTGCTAGCCTACACCGCCCTTGGCTTCACGCCGATCCCTTCTGAACCGGTCACCTACCTGTCGCTTTCCCTCAAAGGCGTGTTCCCCGCTATCCTGCTGATGACCCTTGGCAACACCCTGGCCGCACTCCTCCAGTACATCATCGCTGGCAATCTTGCCGACCTGGCGGATTTCGAGTCTCACAAAGCCAAACTCCCTCGCTGGCTCAGGTCACTCCCGGTCCAATCCCCGGTCTTCCTGCTCGCCGCCCGGGCGATCCCGGGCCTCGGCCCCAAATTCGTCAGCACAATGAGCGGCGTCTATAGCGTCCCCCTGCCTAGATATCTCTGGACGGCGCTGTTGTCCAACACCCTCGGTGGGGTTTTTATCGTCCTCACCATGAATGGGATCCTCACCCTGTTAAAATGACGCCGCAGACCAGAGTCGATCTCGGGAAGATGGGTGACTATCCTCTTCCTGTCACCCGCAAGAAACCAGCAGCCTGCACCTCGGTATAATAGTTTATGAGATTCATAATGAAAACAACCCACTATCACTGGATTATCGAATATGGTCACCGATTATTCGCAATTTAGTGAGCAGCCTCTTCTGCAGACAAAAATCTCCATCCCCCAAATTCCACATGAATTTGTTCAAAGGCCGCGGCTCACAAGCCGCATCACCCGCGGCGCCCAGGGCCCTCTGACCCTCCTGGCTGTCCCGGTCGGCTTCGGCAAGACCCACCTGCTGGTTGAATGGCTTGAGCAAACCGAGAGAAAGGCGGCCTGGCTTAATGTGGACAGCGAAGACAACGACATTGCGCGCTTCTTCAACTACCTCACCGGCGCATTACAAAACGCCTATCCCGGTCTGGCGGAAGATGTCCTCGACCTCATCCAATCCACAAAACCCGGTAGCCTGAAGCTGGGCCTCACCATCCTGATCAACGACATCGCCGCGACCGACGAAGATATCGTGCTGATTCTCGATGATTTTCAGAACATTCAAAATCAGGCGATCCTCGACAGCGTCGACTTCATCATCAAACACAGCCCCCACAACTTTCACCTGATCATCGCCAGCCGCAACACCCCTGGTTTGGAGCTTGCCCATCTGCGCGTCAAGGGTTTGCTCACTGAGTTGAGCCTGGAAGACCTGCGCTTCAACAGTGAAGAAATCGCCCAATTCTGCGAAGAGGTAATGGGTCTCAAGTTGCCGCCCGAAGTTATCCAGTCACTCATCGACCGGACCGATGGCTGGGTCACGGCGCTTCAAATGGCGGCGGTAACCATTCAAAACCAAACCGATCCCGGTGAGTTTTTCGATAACCTTCAGGGAGATTCTCATATCCTTGTCGATTATCTGGCCGAAGAGGTCCTCGACCAACAGCCGGACGAGATCCGCCAGTTCCTTTTGCGCAGTTCCGTCCTCGATACCCTCAACAGTTCTCTGGTGGAAGCCGTCGTGAACCCGGACGCCCAGCCCGGCTACGGGTCCGTAATCCTGAACCGCCTGGAAAATGCGCACCTCTTCATCACAGCTCTCGATGAAAAGCGCGAGTGGTTCCGCTACCATCAGCTCTTCCTCGATTTCCTCCGCCACATCCAGTCCGAGATCAACCCGGATGAGATCCCCATCCTCCAGAAACGGGCCGCTGCCTGGTTTGAACACAATGGCAATCTGGACGAAGCCTTCCGCTACGCATTCAAAACCGACGACATCATCTGGACCGCTGACCTCCTGGAACGCAACATCCAGACCATGATCGAGACCGGCAACGTCCTGCCCCTCACCCACTGGATTGGCAAGGTCCCCCCGGAAATCGTCCAGGAACGTCCGACGCTGATGCTGGGCCTGGCCTGGGGCGCCATCGCCATCTACCAGCTCGATATGGCCGAATACCTCATTTCCAATATCCAGCGGGGTTGTGACGAAACCAAACACGAGCCTTTTTCCAAAGAAGACGAAACCATCCTGGGTGGGCTGGCTATCTGCCAATCGACCCTGGCGCTTTTCAATAGCAACATCGAACAGGCCGCCGAATATGCTGACCTGTCCCGCAAATACCTTCAGGAGGAAAGCCCCCTGATGCGCAGCATAGCCGCCCTTGACAACAGCCTCTACCACGTGTTCTCCGGCGACACTGAGAAGGCAATCGACTCCCTCAAAGATACCATCCGCATCGCCCGCCAGTCCAACAACCTGATGATCCGTGTCATCGGGACCATCCAATTGGCCGAGACCCAGGCCATGCAGGGCCAACTGGACCAGGCCCTCGCCTCCCTACAAAAAGCCAAATTCCTGGCCAGCAGCCCGGAGGAGCAAAATCATCCCCTCACCAGCCTAGTCGACAACAGCGTCGGGGCAATCCTCCTGGAAAAAAACGAATTGGAACAGGCCGATGCCCATCTGGAGCGAGGTTATCGGGATGCGAACCAGCTTTGGACCATCAGCAGCCTGGATAGCCTGGTCGCCCGGGCCCACCTCAAGCAGATCCAGGGTGACCTGCAAGGCTCCAAAGACATCATCGCGGAAGCCGCCAAAATGGCCCTCAGTACAGAATCCAGTCAGTGGGATGACACTCTGGTCTCCGCCACTGCGGTCCGCCTGGCCCTGCTCCGGGGCGATCTTGCGGATGCGTCCCAATGGTGGATCAAGGGCGGTTTCCCATCGGTTGAAATGGATATCTCCCTGAGTAAATACCCCTATCAAATCTTCGAATACCTCAAATTGGTCCAGATTCGCTTCCTGCTCCTGCGAGGGCAGGATTTGGATCAAGATGAGGACTTCAAGCTCGCGATTAAAAATCTCGAGCTCCTGATGCCCGAAGCCAGGAAGTTCAAACGCCGAACATCAGAGATCGAGATCCTGATCCTGCAGGCGGAAGCCCTGGAATGCCTTGGCGACTCCTCAGCCAAAGACCGGCTGCTGCAGGCCCTGGCCTTAGGTGAGCCCTCTGGCTACCGCCGCATCTATCTCAACGAAGGAAGTCGAATTTCGGACCTCCTGGAAGCCTGCCTGACCACCCGGCAAGACGGCGGCGCACCGTCCTACCTCCCTTCGGCGAAATTCATTAGAAGTCTCATCCGGGACCTACGCGAACAAACGCCCCCCACCGAGAAGCGCGCCCCAGCTCAGCTCCTCGAGGAAGGGATTATAACAACCCGGACTGTGGAGATCCCCGAAGCCACTCTTTCCCAGCGTGAGATTGAAGTCCTCACCCTGATCGCTCAGGGGAAATCCAATAAGGAGATCTCCTCCGAACTCTACCTGGCCGTCAATACGGTCAAACGGCACGCCTATAATATCTACAACAAATTGGGCGTCAATCGGCGCACACAGGCCGTCGCGCTGGCGCGTAAGCTTGACCTCATCCCCTGACCTATCTCGCGAATAACACTTTTTTACAACTTTTGTTTGATGAAAGCTTCCTGCAGGGATGCTACAGTTTAATAAACACCCGGTACCCCTTTCCCTTCAGTGACAACCTTATCCCAAATTTTGACCTACAAGAAAGGGGTACTGATGATTTAGTTGATTGGATAGTGGCATATGCAAGGGCTGATAGGCGAACGTTTCATAAAAAGGTTCAACGAGATTTTAAATGCGGCCCGGATGAAAGATATACCCCCAGCTGAAGTGCCATCGAAGGTCCCAGTACCGAAAACGGAACAACAACCTGATGCGGAGCAAGGGCCCGATCAGGAGCCACCCCTTCCCAACGACAATTGAAGTATGCTGTTAATAAGCAGCACCCATCCAAATCCCACGACCACCTATCGAACAAGTCAGGGAAATCCTTATGCCGAATGAAAAACCATTAGCCCTTGTCCTTGGCGGCGGCGGTTCACGGGGCGCACTGCAGATTGGCGCCCTGCAAGCCCTTCATGAAAAAGGCCTCTCGCCCGACATCCTGGTCGGCACGTCCATCGGCGCGGTCAACGCCGTCGGCCTCGCCCTATTTGGCTTTTCGGATCAGGGCCTGGCGCAAATGGTCCGGCAGTGGAAGGATATGGAAAACGCGCAGATCCTCGACTCGAGAGTTGTCCAGCTGGTCATCCGGTCGCTGATCGGCCGTCCCAGTCACCGCGCCCGAGAGCGGGCCCGTTCCTACCTGATCGATCTGGGCATCACCCCCGACCTGCAGTTCAAATCCCTCCACCCCTTCAAAGTCGGCCTTGTCAGTGCAGATATTGAGACCGGCCAGCCCATCATCTTCGGCAAAGACCCGGAAGAACGTGTCCTGGATGGCGTGATGGCCTCCATCACCCTGCCGCCCTGGTTCACGCCCGAGAAAAAAGAAGGTCAGCTGATCGTTGACGGCGGCGCCGTGAGCAACCTGCCGATCGAGCCCGCCCTCCAACTGGGCGCAAGGAGCATCGTCGCCCTTGACCTCGATATGGAACAGCCAGCCGATGGCAACAGCGCTGGACCCATCTCACCCCAGAAATATGTCGAGAAACTGACCTATGCCGTCAGCCAGCGATACATCCAATTGGAGACAAAACTGGCCGAGGTCCAGGGCGTCTCCGTCCTGCGCATCGACTTCCGAGAGATCGAATCCCCCCCAATCTGGGACTTCCGCAACACCTCCCCGCTGATCGAGAAGGGCTACAAAAAAGCCCAAAGAGTCCTGAGCGATGGAGAAAAAAATCCTAAAATCAAAACGCTCGAATCCAATTAACCTCCTGTTCAAGACTGAGTTTGCCATCCTTTCGCAATTCAATCGCTAATAACGCAATCCAAACCGAATGCAAACGAGTCGCATTCCCCACTGGCCGGCCCTGAATGCTACAATAATTATAGAAAGTCAAAACAAAGAATTTTAGGGATTGAAAGGAGCTTTTTAGATGGATTTATCAAACATGCTCAGTGCCAAGTGGAAGCAACTTCGCGGACAGGTCAAGGAACAATGGGGCAAACTGACCGATGACGAAATCCAGCAGATCGAAGGCAATTACGATCAATTGGTCGGCAAGATCCAGGAACGCTATGAGATCTCCCGCTCCAAAGCTGAAGAACAGGTGGATGAGTTCCTGAACAACAACTAACCACTCTCCCCACAACACAAACTTTGCACCAAACGCCCGGGATTTCAAAAGTCCCGGGCGCTACTGGTTAATCTCTACCCCCTCACCTAAACAAAAAAATCTGATATTAGTAAAATCCATATCATTTAACTGCGGGAAGGTTAATTAATTACGAGCCAAAATTATCAACCTTTGTGTATCAATGTGCCGCCGCTAAACAAAGCCAGTATCTGATGGGCGAG
Source organism: Chloroflexota bacterium (assembly GCA_034189815.1). Taxonomy (GTDB): domain Bacteria; phylum Chloroflexota; class Anaerolineae; order Anaerolineales; family Anaerolineaceae; genus Brevifilum. Next base: position 1,305 of record JAXHUD010000074.1, on the reverse strand, counting down.
ACTGCTCTAAGGGAGTGTGGAATTGTCACATGTTTTCCCCACTCACACGCTGCTAACGCTTGCCGTTAGGCTGTTATCTTGCACTGTGGAGATTGGGAAATGGCATAGCGTAATTGGTGCAGCTTTTTTTGGGAATTGGGTAAGGTTGATTCGAACATAGGAAAAAATATCTTAAAGAAATTCTGGTATATAATACTTTATTGAGCTGTATAAATTGTAAACTCACCTTGAAATAGGCGAGTGTTTATGCATAATATTAAGCCAGAATTGCATTAAATTATTGCGCTTTTACAGTATAGTAATAGTCAATATAAATAACTATTGGCACGGATAATATCAGGAGGAAGGTAAAATGACGGACAAAACAAAAACCCGTTTCTCTGTGCTCGCTTACATTTTTATGATTATTTTTCCGCCGGTTGGTTTTCTGATTGGCTGGATTGGGTGGAATATTCGCACAGGCATAATCACTGCTTTAATACTTTTCGCAGTATTTTTATTCTTAGGCAGTGTTTTTCTTATGATTGTGAATAATTTATCATGGTTTAACGTGAGTTTACCATTAATAGGGACTGCAATTTACACAATATTGCCTATTTCCTTGCCGGGTCCAATAGATGACACAATTATAATGACAGCGGGGGCAATGTTTACATTTACATTATGGCTTAGAAAACAACCCGAGACACCTAAGTGGATAATTTTTCCTCTCTTAATGGCAAGCCTGTATACTTTGGTGGGAGGTTTTATTCCTGGCCCGGTTGATGAATTATTCGTCACGGCAATTACATCGGGGATTTCAATCTATGGCGCTGTAAAAAGTGGCCAACAATCCAAACAAATTAGTGGCGGTGAAAGTAGCGGTAATTCGACTTCGTAGTAAATGTGGCAGTAGGCTAACAACCGCTTGCACACGGACTGCGGGGGTTGTCCCCGCCATAGTGATTCTGGCGGTTTAGGAAGGTTATTTCAAGTGCCGAAATCAGTTCAGACTTCACCCGCCGCCGGTGAAGCGGAACGTTATTCAGGATTTTCACTAACCTTTTCTCACTTCTCATCGAAAATAATTGCTCTCTAATTTTGCACGATCATTACAGCCTGTGGCACGGACTTTAATTATGGGGTAATTTTTTAGTTCTCCATGCGCAAGAAACCATTAGTTGATGAATTTTATTTGTTATTACTCAACCATGATGAGATTACGCAGTCTATTTGGGTCATTTTCTGGATCTTATGTCCATGTCCACTCGCCACTACGCCATAATTTAAGCAGATTATGCGTTGCGGCAATCAGCCGCCATTCGC
>JAXHUD010000073.1:0-11622 GCA_034189815.1 Chloroflexota bacterium | reverse complement strand
AGGGGGTGCCCAGGCTGCGGGCGGCCTCCACATAGAGCTCTTTCTTCACACTTAAGGTTTGTCCTCGAACGATTCGGTAGTAGGTGGGGATATAGAGCACGGCGATCGAGACGATGATGTTGCCGATCCCCGCACCAAGAACTGCGGCGATGGAGATGGCGAGGATCAGTCCGGGGAATGAGTAGAGGCTGTCCATGATCAGGGTCATCACCCGGTCGAATGCGCCGCCGGTGAAACCGGCAACCAGACCTAGGGGAACACCGACGACCAGGGACACCAGAGCTGAGGATAAACCAACGATCAAGGCGATCCTTGTGCCCCAGATGATCCGGCTGAGGACGTCCTGGCCGATTTGGTTTGTGCCCAGAACGAAACCCTTGGCATATTCATCGCGCAGGGTATTCGTGACCTGCAAGGTGGGGAACTCGTTGATTGTCTCGCCCAGGATATCGGGCGCCACAACGAAACCCTCAATTTCGCCTGCATCCAGGGCTGATAGACCATCCTCCAGAGTCTCATAGCGCATCTGACGTGGCTGGTAGCGGGTACCTTCGGGCGCTGTTTCGTTGAGCTCGTCCACGGCTTCGCGCAGCGCCTGGCTGGCAGGGCTGCCAATAACGAAGCCAATCTGGTTCGTTTTATCAGCGATGTCCACAAGTTTGATTTCGCCCATTTCCACAGGCGCCACCAACACATACGATGAGGGTGGTTCGCCCGGTTTCAACAGGGAGGGGCCGACTTCGGCTGATGGATCGTAAGGTGCGAACCATTGGGGGAAAATGCCGACGAGGATAATGAAGATCAGTAAGACTGCGCTGATTGCAACGAACCACCAGTCGCCGCCATACCATTTTCTGGCCAGGAATAGGCGTCGGACAAAACCGACTTTGTCCAGATCCAGGAGCCATTCAGGAGTTTCATCAGCATTGGATGGTGTTTCGACGGCAGCGTCTTTAGTTGTATTTTTCATGTTATTCTCTCAATTCCAATTCGCATTCGTTTAGTAGCGAATCCGGGGATCGATAAAGGCGTATAGGATATCCATCAGCAAACTGATCGCTGCAACAAACATGGCAAATACACCGATGGTTGCCTGGACGGCTGTGTAATCCCGTAATTGGATCCGATCCACAAGGTACCGGCCTACGCCGGGCAAAGAGAAGGTCGTCTCTGTCAGCACGGCCCCGGCTAATAAGATTGCAAATTGGAGACCCAAAAGGGTCAGGATGGGGATGAACGTGTTACGCAGCGCGTGGCGATAGACCAGGCGCCGTTCAGAGATGCCTCTGGCGCGTCCAGCGGTAATGAAGTCCGATTGGAGCATCTCGATCATATTGACCCGTGTCAGCCGGACAAAGACGCCCGAGAGCGCCAGGCCTAAGGTGACCGAGGGCATGATGAGATGGGTTATGGCAGACCAGAGTGCGGGCCAATTTCCTGTGATTATTGCATCAATTATATAGAAATTGGTAGGTGATTCGAATGTTGTCAGAAGCAGAGTATCCATGCGCCCTGAGAGGGGGAATATTGGTACCCGAACTGCAAAGCCTATCTGAAAGAGAAGGCCCATAAAAAAGATGGGAATAGATGACATGATGATGCTAATCAGACGGATAATGTAATCGATGGGCTTTTTTCGATTCTTGGCGGCAAAAGAGCCGGAGAGGATACCGATGACCGCCGTGAGGGTGATCGCAGGGATGGTGAGTTCGATTGTCGCAGGGAGACGTTCCCCAAGTTCATCTTTGATCGGGCGTTCTCCCTGAGTGAGGGCAGTGCCAAAATCGAAGGTGACCATATCCCCAATGAAATCGACGTATTGGACGATCAGAGGGCGGTTTAGGCCAAGACGATCCCTGAGTGCTTCTGCCTGCTCAGCGCTGACACGGGGCCCGAGCTGGGAGCGAATGGGATCGCCCGGCAAGACTCTCATGATAAAGAACACCATGGTGACCAGGATAAGGACCATGGGTATGGTCATGAGGACCCGGGTGAGCAGATACCTTCGTAAAGAATTGGACATAATAACAACTCCAAATAATTTCTGGCAATATACGACTGAGGGCAAGGTTGCCCTCGCCCTCAGTTCTAAATCACATACTGTTTACAACTGAACAGGCTCTACATCGAAGAGGAAACGATAAACCTTGCTCGTGTTCCAATTGTCATCTGTAAATCCTGTCATAGGTCTAATCGGGATCCTACTGACCGACCATGTACGTGTGGTTGAAGACCATGTAGCGGAGAGCGGGAGCGTCAACTTTGACAACGTTCACGCCATCAACGTCTTGCAGGCGGATGGCCTCAACTGGGCCAAGTGTGCGCCAGGCAACGTCGATTTCGCCGGATTCAATTGCGTTCGACATGGTGGTGGGATCTGCGAAGTAGCGAATGATCACATTCGGGATCAACGGTGCATCACCGAAATAGTACTCATTGGCCTGGAGTTCCATCTGCTCACCGGGTGTGTGGGATACCATCTTGTATGGGCCGATACCATCCAGTGTCTCCGGGAAGGAGTTGATCTCATCCATGGTGAATTCCGCGGGGTTGGTGACCACGAAAGGAGCGGTGGCCGCAAGCGCCGGGAAGAAACCGAATGAACTCTTGAGGTTGTATTTCACAGTCAGATCGTCAACTGCTTCGACGCTGTCGACATAGAGCTGAATCAGGCCGGAAACCTGGCCTTCAAGGGCGTTCAAACGATCCCAGGAGGCAACGTAGTCAGCTGCGGTCACAGGTGTGCCGTCAGCGAACATCAGATCGTCGCGCAGGGTGAATGTGTAGGAAAGGCCGTCTTCGCTAACCTCGGGGAAATCCGCGGCTGCGCCGGGAACCAGTTCGGAGGTGCCGGGGGTGTAGGACAGCAGTGCAACGCCCGTGTTCTTGATGATTTCCCAGTCATGGGTGGCGTATGCGTCCTGAGCGTCCAGGCTGTTGACCTCGTCGGTGGTACCGATGATGAGGGTGTCTGCGCTGCCGGAGGCAGGTTCGGCGCCATCAGCAAAGCTTACGACATTGTAGTTGAATTCGAAGGGAGGACCAACCACAACACCTTCAACGCCGTCACGTGTGGTGATGAATTCCGGTTCCCAGAACAAAGGCAGGGTCGGAACTTCTTCGGCGTAGAGTTCGCCAATTTGCTGGTAGAGTGTTTCGCGTTCGGCGGGATCGGAGGACGAAGCAGCCGCGAGTAACAGCGAATCCATTTCCTCGTTGCAATAGTTCACGCCGTTGTCGGGTGACTGGAGGCAAGAGGCGAATGGGGAGAGCCAGTTCTCGGGATCTGCGAAGTCCGGGAACCAACCGAGGATGAAGAAGGGCAGATCGCCGGCAACGAAGCCGTCGACATATTCAGCCCAGTTCATGCTGGCGAGTTCAACCTGCATCAGGCCGGTTTCTTCGAGTTGTTCTTTGATGACTTGCATCACGTCCGCGGTGGTTGTGCCGTAGTGCTCGGGGGGGAACCAGAGGGTGAAGCTAAAGGGCTCGTCCTCGGTGAAGCCTTCGCCTTCGAGCAACGAAATGGCCATTTCAAGATCACGGGTGCCGTATTTGTCAAAGAAAGGCTGTGTGGCGTAGGGATAGCCATCGGGAACCATGTGGTAAGCGGGGATGTTGCGACCCTCGAACACACGGTCAACAATGACCTCACGGTCAATGGCTGCCGCAACGGCCTGGCGGAGAGGCGTGGTCCACAGATATTCTGAGGCTGCCTCTTCGGTGGGCGCTTCGGTAGCTTCTTCGGTCTCATCCATGGGTTCCTCAGTTGCAGGAGCCTCAGTCTCGACCATGGGTTCTTCCGTCGGTGTTGCCGTTTGGCAGGCGGCGAGCACCATGCTGGAGACCACCAAAAGGGCGATCAGGATGAATAGTTTTTTAGATTTCATTGTTTACTTCTCCTTTGAATTTTGGACATTACTTGTCTTGCTCTGTAGGATAAAAAGGGTGAAACTAAATTTACTTATGCGTACCACCTCCTCTTCAGTCAAAATGAAAAGTTCATGTAAAACCGCTATTGTGATAAACAGTAGATAAGCGAATAACAACCTGGAACCGGTTGGCACCCTGACAGAAAGTAAAAAAACCTTTGGATTTCTTGTTTTCTATAAAACGATGCTGAGATTAATACATAATTTTATCAGAATTAATCGCTGAACACAAATGCATTTTATATCTCGATTTTCATAATATTATCACATATCGTTATTTTTATTCTTAACAGTTCGTTAAAAGGATAATCTGGCGCTCATCTGAAAGCATGTAGAAATATGGAATTAATTAACATCAAGAGAAGGATAATTTATATTATACCTGATGAATACTTAATATTTCTAAAGTCTATCTTGACATAATTGAATTGCATGATAAGATTGCTGTAATTAGTTATGTCACTCCGTCATAAATACAAGGATTTCCTCATGGCGCATATTTTGAAAATTTCAAAAAAAGACCCGGTTATTCATTTGAAGGCTTATGGCGGTCTGAAAATTAGAGGCGTTGACTTTGTTGAAGTGCAATGCGAAATTGACGCCCCTCAACTGGCGACATTGGTGGAGGATAGCGGACATGTTTATCTGACCGCGAATGCTGCCTGCAGCGTCTCTGTCCCAAAGGAATCCAGGATCGAGATTGAAAAGGGAATAGGTTCGATCAGCATCTCGGATATCAGCAATGAGATCAGGATAGAAAAGGCTTTTGGCAACCTGGTCCTGCTGAACATTGCTGATGCCAAAGTTGAAAAGGTTGGCGGTAATTTCTCGGTGAAAAACGCCTCAGGCGCCATCTCAGCGGAGAAAGTCGGCGGCAATCTCGTCGGAGAAGGCATTGGGGAGTTCACCTGTGAGAAGGTTGGCGGGAGTTGCATTTTAAAAGAAGTGCAGGGCGATTTGACGATTAGCAAGGTCGGTGGCTCGTTCACCGGGCAAAACCTTCGGGGGAAAACCTCGGTTTCCCGCGTCGGCGGCAACTTCAAGGCGAGTGATGTGGTGCTTGCAGAAGATATCAAGGCCGGAGGCGAGATCTATCTGACCAATTTTGATCTAACCGGTGGTCTGGATTTGCATGCTGGCGGTGATGTGAAGTTGGTTGTCGCGCAGTCGTTCCCCGGCGCCCACCTGGACATTCGGTCGGGCGCTCATCAGATCAAACTCCATTCGAAGGATGACCAGATCGAAGTTACTGAAAAGGAATTTGAGTATCAGCTGGGTGAGGCGCGACGTGAACTCGTGGTCCTGGCTGGTGGGGATGTCATGATTGAAACGGCGGATGATATCCACGTTGAATTTGTGGGTGACATCTCACCGAATTATACTTATGAGGAATCAGCTTTTAGCGAGCTAATCCAGGAGCGAGTTGAATCAGCAACCCGCCGGGCGGAAGCCAAGGTCAAAGCGGCTGAGGTACGGCTCGAGAAAATTCAGGAACAGGTCGAGCAGCATCGCGGCTTTAACCTGAAGATCAATATCGATGATGATTCCGTCCCACCGCCTTCACCGACCATGCCGTCAGCCACCAGGCAGGCCGGTCGGAAAGGGGCATCGGATGAGGAACGCTTGATGATCCTCAAGATGCTGCAGGAAAAACAAATTTCGGTTGAGGAAGCAGAGTCGCTCTTCAGGGCGTTGGAAAAATAAAGGAGGCGCGATGGATGAGGCTGAACGCAAAGTCTTGAGTATGGTGGAGCAGGGCCAAATCTCCCCGGATGAGGGCCTCAAATTAATCAATGCGATGGCGGCCGATGAGAATGAAGCTAAACAGGAGCGTATGGGTGAGGTAGGGAGTGACGTATTGGATGCCCAGCAGCATCCGATCCCCCAGGAAGAGCTGGAACGGACCAAGCGATTAAAACGTTGGTGGATCCTGCCTTTTGGCATTGGTCTGCTTATCACGACACTCGGCGCCGTCTGGATGTTTGACGGCTATATGAATAATGGATTTGGGGCCGGCTTCTGGTTGGCATGGCTGCCGTTCATTCTTGGTATTTTTATTCTTGCATTGAGTTTTCAATCCAGCCGGCGTATTTGGGTGCATGTACGGATCAAGCAGAAACCAGGCGAGCGACCAGAGCGGATATCGATCAGCCTGCCGCTGCCGCTCAAGTTGGCGAAATGGGGATTGACCACATTTGGGCATAAAGTACCCGGTCTGCGGGATCACCCTATCGATGGTTTCAATGAAATACTTGAGAGTCTCTCACCGGAGGATCCCTTTTACGTACATGTCAAAGACGATGATGGTGAAGAGGTTGAGGTTTTCATCGGCTAAAAACCTCAGAGATTAAAATTAAGAACCGATTCTAATAGAGGATCGGTTTTTTTAGTTATTGCGCCGGCTGATTATTATAGTAATTATAGATGCCCTGACTCATCTGAGCGAAAAGATCGTTCACCGGATCAAAGACAGCCTGGACGGGATGGTGCATGAAGATGGAAAGTGCGTAGTTGCCGCCGGGTGTGTAGACCAAGGCGACATCCCCGATGGTATGGATGTAACCATCATTTTCATTGGCCCAGCCGTGTTTATGGGCGACTGTGGTGCTGCTGGGGACGCCGGATTGGATCAGCACTGCGATCTGGTTTCGGGCCAGGTAGGTTACCATCAGGTTGCATTCCTCCTGGGTGATCTCTCCCGGGAAGGCCGCGATCAGCGCACCGCCGCCGAATTCGGCGCATTGGTAAATATCTTCCATTAACATGCCCATATCTGCCGGGGTAGTCTGTAAAAATTCGTCTGGACTTGTATTGATGTCGCTCCTGGAATTGGCGGGGGTGATAAAACGTTGAAGAGGGGGAGATCCAAGGAAAAAAAACCTTCCCCACAAGGTATTTTCCAGCCCGAGACGCTGCATATCTTCGGTGACGATCAGTGGGGCCAGGTTTGTGTCAAGAACTGCCTGTGCGAGTTCGTCCGTGCTGGTGTTCTCTGATTGTTCAATCATGCTTTCCATCAGGGCCAGGTATCGCTCAGGCGCGGGCTCTTCGAGTTCCCGGAAGGCGGAAACCATCACAGGGATTTTGATCGTGCTCCAGGCCGAGAAAGAAATATTCGGAGTCAGATCAGTTGCCGCGTTGCCGTCATAGGCGAAATGGATGTTGCGGTTGGTCGCCAGATCCTGAAGATAAAGCTCGACGATGCCGTCAAAACCGGAGACATCAATGACCTGTTTGAGCATGAGTTCCAAATTGGCCAGAGATGGTCGAGGGATGCTGGACTGCTCCAGGGGCAGGTTGAGGACTCGATCGGTGGGTGATGTGAGTGCATCCACGATCAGAAGCGTTGCTCGATCCAGGTCTAGCTGGGTCCCTGCAACGCCCTCAGAGAATTGCGTTGTGCCGGGGATTGGCTGGGGTGAGGTGGCGGGGGTGTCGTAACGCGATGCGATATCGAGTCGGAGATACTCTCTGATTCGCTCTTCATCATAGTTCGCATTGAGTGGGACGTTGACCACTTCGATATTCCGGTTCCAAAGGAAATCCCAAAAGCCGCTCCAGAACGGTTCGGTCACACGTTCGTTATCAGCGACAGCCAGCATATTTTCCACCTGGGGTTCGAAGCCCAATACAGCCGGTCGGATATGGATGCGCGCGTTGTTATAGGTGACCTCGATAGGGGAGCGATAGACGCTGTAGACGCGTTCAGCCGCCTCTTCATAGTTGAGGCCGCCGATGGGCACTTCGGCTACCGTTAGACCGAGAGGGAAATTGTTGCGGATTTGACTGTATCGGATCAACTGTATGGTGACTAGTACCATGGTGATAAGGATTAGAGCGATCGCCAGCCACCGAAACAGGGGGAATTTTCTTCGTCGCATAGTGAATATCCATTATACTTAAGGTTGCCATATCTTGCCATTAAAGAACTGTATTGTCAACGACGCGAGAATGAAGTATCTCCCTGCTAACGCGTAGTTTGACAGTCCGGAATGGAAGGGCTATACTTTCAAGTCGATTTTGGGAAGTAAGTTGGAGGTATCAATTGAAGACTGCTTTGATAACGGGCATCACCGGACAGGATGGGTCCTATCTGGCTGAGATGCTTTTACATGAAGGATATGAAGTTCACGGCATCATCCGCCGGGCCAGTACATTTAATACCCGCCGAATTGACCATATCTACAAAGATCCTCACGGCAACGGCCAAAAAGTGCATCTCTATCTCCATTACGGCGATGTGACTGCTGCTGACAGCCTGCTGGATGTGATTTACAACGTTAAACCGGATGAGGTTTATCACCTGGCCGCGCAGAGCCACGTGCGGGTCAGTTTTGACATGCCGGAGTATACGGGCGATGTGACCGCGCTGGGCACTACCCGCATTCTGGAGGCTATCCGCAAGGCCGGGATGAAGTCCCGCTTCTATCAGGCGTCTTCGAGTGAGCTTTATGGCGATTCGAAACCGCCTCAGAACGAAGAAACGCCCTTCCGCCCGCGCAGCCCCTACGCCGCAGCCAAGCTCTATGCCTATTGGATGGCGACAAATTATCGCGAGGGTTATGGGATGTTCTCGGTCAACGGAATCCTCTTCAATCATGAATCCCCACGGCGCGGCGAGACCTTTGTCACCCGCAAGATCACCATGGCGCTGGCGAATATCGTGGCCGGTAATCAGAAGCATCTCTATCTGGGCAACCTCCAATCCCGCCGGGACTGGGGATATGCCCCGGAATATGTGGAGATGATGCACCTGATGCTCCAGCAGGACGATCCCCAGGATTACGTGGTTGGTACGGGTGAAGCCCATAAGATTGAAGACTTCCTTGACGAGGCCTTTGGTTATGTCGATCTGGATTGGCACGATTATGTGCGGATTGACCCCCGTTACTATCGGCCGACCGAAGTGGACTACCTGGAAGCGGATACGAGCAAAGCCAAGAAACAACTGGATTGGGAACCGAAGATTAAATTCCACGATTTGGTCCGGATTATGGTGGACGCGGATATGGAATTGCTTGGTCTGGATACGCCCGGCGAAGGCCGTAAGATCATTGAGGATAAGTTCTCTGGCTGGCACCGTTGGGAAGACCAGGTTGTTTCAATGGGGCGTTAAAAACTGTAATAAAAAATTAGTCCGATTGCTGAAATTAAATATACTTAGACCTTCCATATTTTGGGAGGTCTTTTTCAAACTCAGAAAAAAAGTAGCTCCTCACCTCTTTTTCTATTGAACCGACAGCCCGTCATCGGCGGTCTGCGCGTATTGACTAAATTGTCCAATAAAAAGCAACCGCGCGTTTATTCAAAATGGGATGATCAAAGACCAACTCGCCAGGCCGGCCAGCCAACCCGGCGCAGACCTGCAGGGGCATCAGGTGTTCCTCGCGGGGGTGGCAGTAGCGTGCATAGGGCGCTTTTTCCCAGTCCGTCAGACGTTCCTCTCGCTCCGAGGGCGCGATATCTGCCGTGCAGGTGTCGATCAGCCAATCCTGAAAGGCTTCGTTCTTCGGGTCGGCGCCATCACCGTTTGGATTGAAGAATGCGTTGAGGTTGTGGAAAGAGAATCCCGACCCGATCACAAGCAGGTTTAGGTTGTCTAACCCTTGCAGGATTCGGCCAAGTTGGAGGTGAAGGGCAGGGTCCAGACCCTGGACCAACGAGAGTTGGGCCGTGGGGATATCAGCTTCGGGGTACATCATCATCAGCGGGATGAAGACGCCGTGGTCAAACCCGCGTTGGGGGTCGATGCCGTAGGGAAGTTCGGCCTCGCCGAACAATTTGGCGAGAGTGCGGTTAAGCGCCGGGTTACCAGGCAGTGGGTAGGTTAGGTCGTAGGCTTCTTGGGGGAAGCCGTAGTAATCATAATAGAGCGGCGGATTGGGCGCGCCCAGCAGGGTGGGGACCCGCTCTTCCCAATGGGCGCTGATCACCAGGATGGCATCCGGCCGGGGGATTTCTTTTGACAGGTTCTGCATGAAATCGATCATCGCCTGGTGGGAGCTGTCGCCCAGGAGGGGCAGGGGGCCGCCGCCGTGAGAGAAATAGACGATCTGGGTTTGGTTGGATCGCGCCGTGGTCCTCATGAGATTTCTCCTTTTGATATTGAACAATTCGTCTGACTTGATTATAATAACTTTGTAAGACCTGTGGAGGATGAATGACGACAGGCTGACAGAGAAGGACGCCCCGGCTGAGAGCGTCCGCAGCAATCCAGCATTCGTTGTCGCCGCAGGAGGATGCTGAAGAAAGCCCAAAAGGTCATTAGACCAGCACGGGCGCGCCCGTTACAGCGCAACCGGATGTTTGTCCGGGCAGAGTGCGCTGAGTCATTCGGCGAATTGAGGTGGTACCGCGGAAGAATCCCTTTCGTCCTCGTGGGCGATGGGTTTTTTGTTTTAATATTTCAATGGAGGTAGATGCAAGATGGCGAAAGAGCTGCCAAAAACGTATGATTTCAACGAGACCGAGAGTCGGCTTTACCAATGGTGGTGGGATCGGGGCTATTTCCAACCCAGCAACGATCCGAACGAGCCTGGGTTCGACCCTGATAAGCCGCCGTTTGTGATCTCGATCCCGCCGGCGAATGTGACCGGCAGCCTGCACCTGGGGCATGCTATGTTCGTTTCGCTGGAAGACCTGATGATCCGCTATCATCGGATGAAGGGCGACCCGGCGCTGTGGGTGCCCGGCGTGGACCATGCCGGCATCGCCACGCAACTGCAGGTTGAAAAGATGCTGATTGAGCGGGGCACCAGCCGCCGTGAGGTTGGCCGGGAGAAGTTCCTGGAGGAGGTCTGGGCCTGGAAAGATCGATTTGGCGGGATCATCACCCAGCAGATACGCAGACTTGGCGCGTCCTGTGACTGGTCGCGGGAACGCTTCACCCTGGATGAGGGCCTGAGCAAGGCTGTGCGGGAGGCGTTTGTTAGGCTTTACGAAAAGGGCTGGATCTATCGCGGCCCGCGCATGATCAACTGGTCCCCAGGGCTGCAGACGGCCGTCTCGGACCTTGAGGTGGATTATTCCCAAGAGCCGGGCAAACTGTATTATTTCAAATATTTGATCGCCGGCAGCGATGAGTTCATCCCCGTGGCGACCACCCGACCGGAGACGATCCTGGGCGATTCAGCCGTGGCCGTGCACCCGGAGGATGACCGCTTTGCCAAATTTGTGGGTAAGACGGCGGTTGTGCCGATCATCGGTCGGGAAATACCGGTGATAGCAGATGATTACGTGGATCGGGAATTCGGTACCGGCGCACTGAAGATCACCCCGGCGCATGACCCTAATGACTACGAAATCGGCGTCCGTCATAATCTGACATTCATCAATGTGCTCAATAAAGACGCCACCATCAACGACTATGGTGACAAGTATGAGGGGTTGGACCGCTTCGATGCTCGCAAACAGCTTTGGGGGGATATGGAAGAAGCGGGCTTGGTCATCAAGGTGGAGCCCTATACGATGAAGGTACCGCGCTCCCAGCGAGGCGGCGAGATCATCGAACCGATGGTGTCCACGCAGTGGTTTGTGGATATTCAGGAGATGGCAAAGAAGGCCCTCGATACGGTCCGCGATGGGGAGATTGAGATCATCCCCGAACGCTTCAAGAAGGTTTATTATAACTGGATGGAAAACATTCGCGATTGGTGCATCAGCCGCCAGCTTTGGTGGGGGCACCGGATCC
>JAXHUD010000072.1:0-11702 GCA_034189815.1 Chloroflexota bacterium | reverse complement strand
TATTATCCCAAGCAGGGGACGGGTATGTTGGTGGACTCGTTGGTGGGCTACATCAAGGCCCACGGCGGCGATATCCGCACAGGCGAGAAGGTTGACGATATCGATCCGGTGGATAAAACCGTCCATACGGCCGCAGACCAAACCTATGACTACAGCCAACTGGTTTGGGCAGCCGATCAGAAAGCGCTCTATCGGTTGGTAGATGCCGGCAAGCTGCAAGACCGCCGGGAGCGGGAGGGGATTGCAAAGCAGGCGGCCTTGATCGCAGATATGACGGGGAATGATTCCGTGCTAACGCTGTATCTCCAGGTTAACCTCCCCCCGAGCTATTTCAGCGAAATCGCTGCGGGTCACTTCTTCTATACCCCCAGCAGGGCGGGGATCTCCGCCGCTGGCGCTGCTGACGTGAGCGGGACCTGGGAAGAGCTGCGAAATTGGCTGGGGCGCTACTTCGCACTCACGACTTATGAGATCGCGATCCCCGCGCTGCGGGAGGTTTCTTTAGCGCCGGAGGGCAAGACCGGCCTGATCGTCAGCACGCTTTTTGACTATCGGATCAGCAAAGCTATTGCTGAAAAGGGTTGGAGCATTGAATTTGAAACCTTTGTGCCCCGGACGTTTTGCGATGTTCTGGAGAACTCGGTCTATCCGGGCCTGACGGCTTCAATTGAGGATCATTTCATCGTCACACCGCTCACGCTGCAGAAGATCACCGGGAACACGGACGGCGCGATCACGGGCTGGGCTTTCACCAATCAACCCGTACCCGCCGAAAGCCGGCTGACACGGATCGCCAACGCGGTCCGGACGCCGATCCCGGACGTGCTCCAGGCCGGGCAGTGGACCTACAGCCCCTCAGGGCTGCCGGTGTCGCTGATCACGGGGAAACTGGCCGCGGATGCGATTGATAAGCGATTGCATTAAACTGATTGGAAGAACTCGCTTTACCATATGACTGGTTGAATCAAGGGATTCACCTGGTACGGCCCACGAAGCATATTCCTTCCAATAGGCTAGGGTATTGATCAGGTTGTCCTCGGGGACATATCCCCTTCGCCGGCAATGGATATAAACTCATAATTTCCTGGAAAGCGCCAGACGATAGTTAATCCATCCTTAAAGTATGTTAATGATTTGTTGACATCCAAAACGTTTTGGTTTATACTCCAGTTGTATCCAAAACGTTTTGGATACAAGGAGAAGCAACATGAGTGTCAGCATTAAAGACATCGCCAAACGAGTCAATCGCTCCATCACCACGGTGTCCAGAGCGTTGAATGGCTATGATGATGTCAGCCCGGAAACGAAGCAGCTTGTTCTTGAAACCGCTAAAGAGATGGGCTATTCCCCAAACACGTTTGCCCAAAGATTACAAAAACAGCAATCCGACACCATTGGATTGATTCTGCCGACATTTAGTCCACGTTTTTCCGATCCTTATTTTAGCGAGCTGCTGGCGGGCATTGGGAATATGGCCGCTGATCTCGGTTTTGATTTATTGGTATCGACCCGCTCACCTGGTTCTGAAGAAAAAGAAGCCTATGAAAAGTTAATTGAAGGGCGGCGGGTTGACGGTTTTATCGTTGTCCGGACCCGCAAGCAGGACCAGCGCATAGATTATTTACGTTCGCAGGATTTTCCCTTTGTTGCATTCGGCCGGACGGATGATTGCAGCCAGTTCTCGTATGTGGATGAGGATGGTTATTTCGGGATGCGCTTGGTGGCGGAATATATTGCCAATCTGAAACATGAACGGATTGCCTGTATTTTACCGCCCGCGGGGCTTGCCTTCTCGGAGAAACGCCTGGCGGGGCTGCGGGATGGCCTGGGGGAATTCAATATTTCGCTCGATGAATCTTATATAAAAGAAGGCGATCTCACCCAGAAGAGCGGCTATCAAATCGGAAGCGAGCTTTTGGATCTGCCTGAAAAGCCGACTGCGATCATTGCCTGCAATGACCTGATGGCGTTTGGTGTGATGAGCGCTGCACAGGATCGCAACCTGGTTGTCGGGGAGGATATCTCCGTGACGGGCTTTGACGATATTCCGATGTCCGAATACTCTCACCCGCCGCTGACAACGGTCCATCAGCCCGTTTATCAAATTGGCGGGATGGTGTGTGAAATGCTTGTCAAAATTATTCAGGATGAAATTGATGATCCACAGCAAGTCTTGTTACAACCTAATCTGGAAATCAGACAGTCCTGTGGCCTCATGAAGGAGAAGGTTAATTAGTGAAGGAGGGATTCTCTGGAAAGAGTTATTGCCTGTCAGAATCACCGGTTTAAATCAATTAAGAAAAAAGGAGTTGGAAAATGAAGAAGTTTTCAATAGTTATGTCGGTCGTCATGGTGTTGGGCCTCATCTTGGGCGCCTGTACATCACAGGAGGCCGAGACAACACAGGAAGTCGAGAAGACAGTTATTGAATTCTGGACTACGGACAACGAAGAAGATCGCGTCATTGCCTATGAAGCTGTTGCGGCGGCCTTCATGGCAGAGCATCCTGAAATTGATCTGCGAATCGTTCCCATTGAAGAAGCTGGCGTTGCCCAGCGTATCGCCACCGCCCAGGCAGCCAATCGCTTGCCCGATATCGTCCGCATGGGCGTTGAACGGGTGTCTTCCTTTGCCGCCGACGGGATCCTTGATATCGATGCTGCACAAGCGACCATTGAAAGCATTGGCGTTGACGATTTCCAGGCCGGTCCTCTGACCATGGTCACGGATCCGGAATCTGGAAAATACGCTGCGGTGCCATATGATGGCTGGGTCCAGGCGCTTTGGTATCGTGCGGATATTTTCGATGATCTCGGTTTAGCCGCACCGATCTCCTGGTCTGATATTGATGCAGCCTGCGATGGCTTGGCTGGGAATGCAGACCTCGTCTATAGCCTGACACTCGGAACGGACCCCGGTGAGAACTATCCTCACCAGGTCTTTGAACAGGTTGCGATTTCCAATAACGCCTGGCCTTTCGACGCAGATGGCAATGTGACAATGGATACACCGGAAATGATCGAGGCGTTGGAATGGTACGCACAACTGCAACGATGCGCAATGCCCGGCCCGCAATACTGGCGTGGCGCCAGAGAGGCCTATGAATTGGGCCAGACGGGCATGATGTTCTACAGCACTTACATTATGGACGATTTGGTTGAGGGCTCAGGGACCGATGAGGGTGGCAACATCCAGGTTGTTGAGGATCTGGCCGCCAATTCCGGTTTCGCCCCCGTGATGGAAGGCCCCAATGGTTCCGCTTCCTATGGGCAGCTCGTGACCCTGGGGATTTTGAAAGGCGCGGATCCGATGGCCCAGGAAGTCGTGAAATTCTTTATGACGGGCCAAAACTATCTGGACATCCTCGCCGTTGCGCCGATGGGCAAGGTCCCCGTTCTGAAGAGCGCCGTGGAAGGCTGGCGTGGTTTGAGTGAATACTTTGAATACTACAGTGAAGAGACTATCTCGCAGGTTGCCAATGGCTATGAAAACATGCAGCGTTGGCTCTTCCGTCCCGATTATAGCAGTGTGGAACGCGCCGTTATCGGTGACATTGAAGGTACATTGCTCATCCCACAGGCGATTAGTTACATGGTCCTGGAAGAAACAATGACGCCTGAAGAGGCTGCAGGCTGGCTGCAAGAACAAGTTGTTTCGCTATTAGCGGAACGAGCCGAATAGTTTTACGAGACTCAAGAAGGGTGTGGCAACAGCCACACCCTTAAAGCATTTAGCAAGGAGTCATCATGTCTGTTGTTGCTAAGAAAAGAAGAGGCGGGACGCGGGGCAGAGAAGCCCGATTGGCGTGGGCCTTGGTTTCCCCAACAGTGCTGATCGTTTTTGGCCTGGTGATCTTCCCGGCTATTTTCAGCATTTGGGTGAGTTTCCATGATGTTGGATTACACAATCTCAATGATGTATTCCGTGCCCCTTATGTTGGACTTGATAATTATGTAAAAGTTATCAATGATTACGCCTTCAAATTCCAGGGTTTTGATAATTTGGGGGCGGCAGCGACATCTGTCATTTATTCATTCTCTGCTACGACATTGGCTATCGTGATCGGGTTGGCTGCATCGTTATTACTTAACCGACCCTTTAAGGGGCGCGGCATTGCGAGAGCGATATTCCTATTCCCTTATGTCGCACCTATCGTAAGTGTCGCATTCGTTTGGCGGTGGATATTGGACCCCAAGCCTGCGGGTGTTTTGAACGATATTCTCATGAACCTGGGTCTGATCCAGGAACCAATGGCCTATCTGGCAACGCGTGGCCTTTCATTGCTTATTGTGATCCTGCTGGATGCCTGGCGCTATTTTCCATTTTGCATGTTGATGATTTTGGCTCGTTTGCAGGCCATTGATGGGAAATTATACGAGGCGGCGAAAATGGATGGCGCAAATAACGTTCAGCAATTCTTTTTGATAACCCTGCCGGAGCTGCGTTATGTCATCGGGGCGACTTTCCTGCTGCGGTTGATGTGGACATTCAATAAGTTCGATGACATCTTCCTGTATACAGGGGGGGGATTTGGGACGAAGGTGCTGCCCGTGTTGACCTATGAATTCAGTTTCAAGTTATATGATTTCGGGCGTGGGGCTGCCACCGCAATGATCTTGCTGTTGGTTTTGGCGCTGTTCATGACGATATACGTCACCGTAGTCATGAAGAATGTTGAGGATTAGCCATGAAAAATGAAAAAAAGAATTTGATTGGCCACCTGGCGGGCTGGATTACCTGGAAGCGCTTTATTTTCTCTGTGATCCTGATCTTTTTCCTGACCAGCATTCTTTTCCCTTTCTATTGGATGGTGAGTTCATCCTTCAAGACCAGGGAAGAAATTGGCGGGCGTGAGCCTGTTTACATCCCGGGTGGGTTGCGCCTGGATGCCTATCGAGAATTATTTGACCCAAACCATCCCAGTTACCAGGACTTCGGCAGAAATATTCTCAACACGTTAAAAGTATCCCTGCCAACCGCGCTTATCGCGGTCATTTTGGCTGTGTTGGGTTCCTATGCCATTGCGCGGCTCAGGTTCAAGGGCAAGAACCTCCTTCTGAACGGCGTGTTACTGGTGTATCTGTTCCCTGGTGTGCTGCTGATCATCCCGTTGTTCGCGATGCTGGCGCAAATCGGAGACAGTCTGGGCTTTAATGTGCAAGACAATTTGGGCGTGTTGGTCTTTACTTATCTTTCTCAGACTCTGCCTGTTGCACTGTATATGCTGACCAACTACTTCCGCACTATACCTGATGAGATTGAGCAGGCCGCTTTGATCGATGGCTGCAGCCGAATGGAAGTGATTTGGCGGGTGACATTGCCATTGTCCATCCCGGCCCTCGTTTCGGTGAGCATCTATACGTTTATGATCGCCTGGAATGAATTCTTGTATGCCTTGATTTTCCTGAACGATCATGACATGTTCACAATGCCGATTAAAATTAACACGATATTTAACAACCCCACACCGAGGCCGAATGTTGTCATGGCGGCTTCAACGATCATGACGGTCCCGATCATCATCTTGTTCCTGGCATTGGAGAAATACCTTGCAGAAGGCCTGACAGCCGGTGGTGTAAAGGGGTAATGCTCGATCGCAGAAATGTTGAAAATATCATTATCCGTTGCAGTTGACCTGGGTGCACATTGATGAAACCTACACAAACGATTGGTATTTTCCATTATCAACTTGGAATGACCGATGGCGTATCCCTCGAGGTGGAAAAGTGGAAGACCGTCCTCGACAGGATGGGCCATCGGGTTTTTTTATGCGCGGGACGATTCGGTCAAAATGAAGAGGTCTTGCTTCCCGATTTATTTCATCACCAACCAGAAATTGAGCTGATAAATCAAAACATTTTTGGCGGGGCGCACAGTTTATCCGTTCAAACTCTGGATCGCCTGATTTCAGAGCACAAACACGCATTGAAAGCGGCGCTAAGAAACATCATCCTGCAGAATGGGATAGACTGCTTGCTGGTGAATAATATTTGGAGTGTTGCCATGAACATACCGGCAGCCGTCGCACTGGAGGAAGTCAGACAGGAATTGGGCCTTCAGGCCGTCGCGCATCACCATGATTTTTATTGGGAAAAGAAAATCAAGCCCGATTTGGAAAATCCGGTGGTTGAGAACATTCTTGAAACCTTTTTACCTCCTCGGGATCATAAAATTAAACATGTCGTTATCAATAGTCTTGCCCAGTCGAGCCTGGCGGAATATAAGCGCATTGCGTCGACAATCGTCCCCAATGTTTTTGACTTCGATGGACCGGAATGGGTCCTCGATGCCTATAACCGGGATCTTCGTCAAGCGATCGGGTTGAAGGAGGATGACATCTGCATTCTTCAGGCCACCCGGATCATTCCCCGCAAGGGGATTGAATTGGCCGTTGACCTTGTGGAGGCGCTGAACGCGCCTCAGAGGCGTGCGAAATTACAGGCGCTTGGGTTATATAACGGGAAAGCATTTTCCTTAGAAAGTAAGATCGTCCTCGTTTTGGCCGGGTATGACCGAGACGACCCAACAGGGGCCTATCTCGAAAGACTGAAAATGAGAGCCGCAGACGCAGGAGTAGACTTGCGCCATATTGGTTCCCTGATCGGCCCGGTACGCAGCCATGAGAACGGGTCAAAAATTTATTCTTTGTGGGACTCGTATACGATTGCGGACCTGGTATCCTATCCGAGCCTGTGGGAAGGGTGGGGTAATCAGTTATTAGAGGCCGTCCGGGCAAAATTGCCCGTTGCTTTATTTGAATACCCGGTTTATTTGGCAGATATCAAAAATGAGAAGTTTGAGGTAATCACTCTTGGTTCGGACATAACCTCTTGGGATCGGTACAACCTCGTCAAAATTTCTGATAAGATCTTACAGGCGGCTGCCGACCGGTGCGTTGATTACTTGACGGATAGGACCTTGAGAGAGAGGGTTGCTCGTAAAAATTATCGTATTGCAAAGCAGCATTACTCATACGATCGATTGCAGGATCAGCTAATTAAATTATTTTAGAAATAGGTTTACTGATTAAAGATATGAACGGATCAGCGAAACAAAAATTACGGCAACAGATCGCGTTTCTCTACGGTGAAGATCAAGCTTCGGCTTTAGTTTTTCGTATTGTCGAAATGGTGGAAAAACACCGGGACATAGCCGGTGTGACGCCATCTGAAATCCTATCAAAAAAATTTAGTGAGAAAGATAGTATCTTAATCGCCTATGGGGATATTATTCAGGACTCATCGAAGCTCGCGCTACAGGCCCTGGATGATTTTCTGAAGAACAGGTTTGAAGAACAGATCAACACTGTCCATATTTTACCTTTTTTCCCATACTCTTCGGATGATGGTTTCTCAATAATCAATTACCGTTCCATTGATCCAAAATTGGGGACCTGGGAAGATATTAGGGAAATCGCAAAGACGAAAAAGATCATGGTTGATGCGGTGATCAATCATATTTCGAGCGAGAGCGTCTGGTTTGAGAAGTTCCTGGCGGGTGATCCAACCTATCAGGATTACTTTATCCAGGTGGACGAGACCTGGGACCTCTCCAAGGTGGTGCGGCCCAGGACCTCGCCGCTCCTGACCGAGTTTCAAACCAAATCCGGACCCAAGCAGATTTGGACGACTTTTAGCGCAGACCAGGTCGATTTGAATTACGCGAACCCGGAAGTTTTATTAGCTGTGTTGGATGTCTTATTGTTTTATCTTCAGCAGGGAGCGAACATCATTCGCCTGGATGCCATCGCTTATCTCTGGAAGGAATCGGGCACGACCTGTATCCATCTGCCTCAAACGCATCGAGTGGTCAAGATCCTCCGTCTTGTCCTCGAGGCTGCATCTCCCCAGGCTGTGATCATCACGGAAACCAATGTCCCACACGTGGAAAACCTGAGTTATTTTGGTGAAGTTGACCCCGAAACGGGCCAGACGGATGAAGCTCACATGGTGTACCAATTCCCGTTGGCGCCGCTGGTCTTATATTCCTTAATATCTGGTCATGCAAATCGCTTGATGGATTGGGTTGATGCGTTGACGCCGGCGGGGTTATTCTTCAACTTCATCGCCTCTCATGACGGCATTGGTGTTTTACCGGCAAAAGGCATTCTGACAGCGGAAGAACTTCAGGAAGTGATAGACCAGGTTCATCGTCATGGTGGGCTGTTGTCTCATCGTTCAAATCCCGATGGGACAAAGACGGTTTATGAGTTGAATACGACCTTGTACGATGCGTTGAACGATCCGAAAACACCAGATCCGGCCGTTGATATTGATCGGTTCCTGGCGTCCCAGGTCATTTTGCTTTCCCTGGCCGGTGTTCCCGGGATTTACTATCACAGCTTATTTGGCTCAAGGAATGCGCTGGATGAAGTTCAGGAGACCGGTCGCGCCAGATCGATCAATCGCAAAAAATTCTCCTTGAATGAGATTGATAAAATGCTGGGTGATCCGAATAATATCCACGCGAGAATTTTCCGTGAGATGCGTCACTTGTTGGGCGTTCGGAGCCGCCAGCTTGAATTTGATCCCTACGGCAGGCAGGCTGTCTTCCCGGCCGATCAACGGATTTTTGGATTGATGCGGTACTCACCGGACGGCAGCTCGCGCATTCTTGTCCTGGTCAATGTCAGTTCAGAGGTGTTTGACTTGAGTGTTGGTGCGGCGGTGTTTAACCATCCTGAGAAAATTCAGGATTTAATCAGCGGGGAAATGTTTAAGGCCGTTGATGGGAATATCAACCTGCATTTCACGCCTTATCAATATCTTTGGCTAAAGGCACAAGACTGATCTTTTGAAGGTTTTGCGTAAGGCGAATTGCCAGGTATCGTTTTATGCTTAGGAAGCATTAAAACTGTGTTAAAATCTTTCCAGTGACATTATCACATTATCAATGAATTGGGGTGAATTTTATGCTGGCCAGGGTACTCTCTTGCGCGGTCATCGGCCTGGATGGCGTTATCGTTGAAGTAGAAGTGGATTCGGGGGGTGGCATGCCAAAGATGGTGATTGTTGGGCTGCCCGATACGGCGGTGCAGGAAAGCCGCGAACGGGTGCGCTCCGCGGTCAAGAACGCAGGCTTTTATTATCCCAGAAGAAAGGTAACGGTCAACCTGGCGCCGGCTTCAGTGCGCAAGGAGGGGCCGGTTTATGATCTGCCGATCGCAGTGGGGGTGTTGATCGCTTCGCATCAACTGGACCCGGAAACCGTGGATAACACACTGATCATCGGGGAGCTCTCATTAGATGGGGGCGTGCGGCATGTGAAAGGCGTGCTCCCGATGGCGGCGCTGGCCCGCCAGGAGGGGTACGAGACCGTGATCGTCCCGGAAGTGGATGCAGCCGAGGCCGCGCTGATCCCGGATATCACCGTGATCCCCGCACAGACGTTGAATGCGCTCTATGACCACCTGACCGGGATGAACCCAATTCCACCCGCAACCCCGCCCGATCATGACCCGGAAGAAGTGGGGGTGGAGACGGATTTCAGCGAGATCAAGGGCCAGGAGCACGTCAAGCGCGCGTTGGAGGTTGCTGCCGCTGGTGGGCATAACGTGCTGATGATCGGCCCGCCCGGGGCAGGCAAGACACTGATGGCGCGAGCGCTGCCTTCGATCTTGCCGGCAATGACGATTGACGAGGCGCTGGACGTGACCCGGATCTATAGTGTTGCGGATCTGCTGCCCGGCAAGACGCCGCTGCTGCGCTCACGACCCTTCCGCGCGCCGCACCATACCATCAGCCATGCCGGCCTGGTAGGTGGGGGCAACTGGCCGCATCCCGGTGAGATCAGTTTGGCGCACCGCGGGGTGCTGTTCCTGGACGAACTGCCCGAATTCAGTTCCAAAGTGTTAGAGGTCCTGCGCCAACCGTTGGAGGATAAGGTCGTCACCATCAGCCGGGCGCAGGGTTCGCTGACTTTCCCGGCGAATTTCCAGTTGGCGGCTGCGATGAATCCCTGCCCGTGCGGTTATTACGGTGACCCGACCCGGCCCTGCACCTGTTCCTCAACGGCCGTCACCCGCTACCAAAAACGGATCTCTGGCCCGCTGATGGATCGGATCGATATCCATATGCAGGTGCCGCGGGTGGAATATCAGAAGCTGCGCGATTTGCAGCCGGGAGAATCCTCCGCCGAGGTGCGCGCCCGGGTGGAGGCGGCGCGGGAGCGCCAGCGTGAACGATTCAGCGAAAGTGGGATTGCCAGCAACGCGGATATGCGCCCGGCGCAGATCCGGCAGTATTGCGTGCTGGATGAGGATTGCCAGGCGTTGATGAAGACCGCCATGCGTCAGCTTCAGCTCACGGCGCGGGCTTATCACCGGGTGCTGAAGTTATCCCGCACGATTGCGGACCTGGCAGGATCGGACGCGATCACCCAGGTGCACCTGGCCGAAGCATTGCAATACCGGCCGAAGCTGGAGCTGATGTAATTAATTGTTCTCGCCGGTCTCCAGACCGAGCGAGGTTTTTGACCTTGAGGTCTCCAATGTGTTATTATCCCAACCAGGAGTCTATTTTATATTTTGCAGGTTCGCACGAATAGCAATATGTGTCTCACAGTTCTCGCTGGCGTCACCTGGGAAGCACTCGTCGAGCTTATACTTAGAGAAACATGTGACAGTTGCAAGCCACAGATTTCCCATGATACAATAACCGTTGTGAAATAATTAACGAAGGTCCATATTAATCCTCACACAAAAGGATCGATTGGTATCTCACCTTCACCCTCATTAATCCAATACGCCGCAGAAGAATGGATCCAATGTTCAGGCAATTTTACAAACCCTTTCCTGACCGGGTTTTCGTGGATGTAAGTCATTTTCTGGTGTAAAAATGTATCACTGACCAATCCCTCCGCATGCCAGCCACGCTGCCAGACTTGCCTGATACGGTCAGTCAATGTCTTACTTCGGATGACCGAGGAAAGTGATTTGGCAAGGGTGTTGTCAATGATGTTGGCTAAATTTTTACCAGTAAACTTGCGCAAGTTTGTAAGTGTTTTTCCTAGGTTATCATTATCACAGTTTGCATCATAAACAATCAGATGAACATGGTTTGGCATGATAACATATGCATGGATGCGAAGCCCCTTATTGTTAATGCAATAACGCATACTTTCATTTATGATTCCCACTGGTTCTGGATTGATGAAAATGGGCAGCCAATCAATAATGGTGAAAGTGACAAAATAGAGATAAACACCTTCCATGAATTTATAGCTGTCCATGAAATGATTATATTCGAAATATTTTTGTAATTGCGATATGTGATTTTGGAGACCTTCCGGTCAAATCCCTCGCACGGTCTGGAGACCGGCGAGAACGGAATGAACTAATGAAGACCGCCATGCGTCAGCTTCAGCTCACGGCGCGGGCCTATCACCGGGTGCTGAAGTTATCCCGCACGATTGCGGACCTGGCAGGATCGGACGCGATCACCCAGGTCCACCTGGCCGAAGCATTGCAATACCGGCCGAAACTGGCGTTGATGTGAGGATAGTAATATTAGTATTTTCGTCTTCCTAACCCGAGTTGGCCCCTGCCTTGTACAGTTTCAACACTTATTGAGATTTTTGAATACTCATTCTAATAGAAGAACCAGATTACTGTTCCGTAAACTCTATGACATTACATATTATGATATTACTTTTGAGTTTAAAAACAATTTTTAGTGGAAACGGGGATTTTGAGATATAATATA
>JAXHUD010000071.1:0-11715 GCA_034189815.1 Chloroflexota bacterium | reverse complement strand
CCGCTCATGTACCCAGGGAATGAAATAGACCGCGACGGCCAGAGCGATGACGCCGAGGACGATCAAAATGATTTTCAAAGGATTCTTTTTCTTCTTTTTAAACATAACCGCATTATAACCTTTCAGTATTTAAATGCAAATCGTAGAAAGTGGACAATAATTGGATAACTTCCATGTTCTATTAACGCTACTTCACCTGCTGAGGTTCCCGCGCGGCGGGGCGCGCTTCACAAAAGGTGATATGCTCGGCTTGCCCAAAAACCCCCAGGAACTGCGAAAAGATGTCTGATACTTACACACTATTACCCCTGTGGAAGAGTCCCCCTGGGATATCATCGGCGACGCATTGACGGCGTACAACACGCAAATGGCCGAGGCCGATGCGGGGCAGAACCTATGCTTTGTATTGAAATCGGCGGAAGATGAGATCGTGGGCGGTTTGATCGGCGCCACCTACTGGGACTGGCACTATATCAACCTGATGTGGGTGCGGGATGACCTGCGCGGCCCGGGCTACGGCCGGCAGCTGCTCCAGCTGGCGGAAAAGGAAGCACGCCGACGAGGCGCTGAGAAGGCTTATCTCGATACCTTCAACTTCCAGGCGCCGGCTTTCTACAAATCACTGGGATATCAGGAATTTGGCCGTTTGGAGGACTTCCCGGCCGGGCACACGCGCTACTTCCCCACCAAGCCCCTCTAGGCCCCGCCACCCCTCAGCCCAGCGATCCAGCGCACGGTCCAGAAGACCACCAACGCCAGCACAATAACCCAAATGGCGATGATGATGCCGCCGACGACCCAGTTCTGCGGCTTGCTCTCAAGGAATTCGGATTCGGCTTGAATCTGCGCCTCGACCAGGACTTCTTCCGGGATCATCTTCAAGCCCAATGCGATCCCAACCGGCACCAGGATCAGATCGTCCAGATATCCCAAAATAGGGATAAAATCCGGCATGAGGTCCACCGGGCTGAAGGCATAGGCGACCACCAACGCGCCAAATAGTTTCGCATACCAAGGGGTATCCGGGCTGCGATAGGCCAAATAGAGCAGATAGGTCTGCCGCTTGAGCTCCCGAGCTTTCGTCTTAAATTTCGCAAACCACTTTTTTAGTTGAACATCAAAATCAGACATTATGATTTATGGCAGCGGATTATTCGCAGCCCAGTCGTCACCCAGTACCAGGACGAGGTCCGGCACGCTCCGATCCGGGTTGAACGACTGTGTGATCCGGCCGGTGGTGAACCCAAACGCCTCAGAGATCAGCCGCAGGCCATAGGGCGCGGGGCCCTGTATGATGATCGAGGACACCGCGACACCCTCGCCCGTCGTGGTTTCCACGACCTCGAAGCCCTGATCGCTCAGCCAGGCGGCCGTGCGCTCAGCAAGGTCGGGCTGGTAGCTGGCGTTCACCAACCTGATCGTAGGAGCTTCATCCGCCACCAGGCTCGTCAGGTCGGCCTCATCAACCGGCCCCAGCGCACCGCCGCCAAGCGCCTCGTCTCGCAGCAAACGGATCCGGTCCGGGATAGGCCGGAGGATGTCGAGCCCATCCGGTGAGGTTTCGATCCCGACGTATTCGGGGCCGATCACGACCATCTGGATGTTCTCTTTGGGGATCTCCATGGCCTTCCAGGCCAGCTGAATGATCTGGTCCAGGCTCATATTGGTGCGGACGCCGGTGGAAACGTCCTCATAGATCGCGGGGGCGTTCCTGACCAGGTTGGGCAGTTGGTTGAATTCCAGGATGCGATCCCGGATCTTGAGGATGACATCAAGCTGACGAGACGAGCGGTCGAAATCGTCGCCCTCGGATTTGCGGTCTCGGGCGTAGGCCAGCGTGTATTCGCCATCAAGCACATAGGTCCCCGGCTCCAGCGTGACCGTGTTCCACTTGCCGCGGCGGTCAATGGTGTAGGGTTCGTCGAAGGTCACCTTGATGCCGTCGATATGGTCGATCAGGTCCACAAAAGCCTGGAAATCGACCCGGGCATAAAAGTGAACCGGTACACCGAGGAACTCCTCCACCGTCCGGGAGGCCAGCTCCGGGCCGCCGCCGGGGAGGTTGTATAATTCGCCGAAGCGATAAGCTGTGTTGATCTTGTAATAGCCAAAGCCCGGGACGGCCACCCACATGTCACGCGGAATGGCGATCGCTGCGGCAGTGTCATTGAGCGGGTCCAGCGAGAGCAGGATCATCGTATCCGAACGCGGGGCGGCATCTTCGTCTTCCGTATCGCGGAGGTCCAGGCCCATGACGAGGATGTTCACCCGGGTAGCGCCATCCCAGGGATCCGGGGCAGGCAGGTCCGCCCCAGGCGCTTCGGTGGCCTGTACGCCCTCGGGGCCAGGCGTGGAATCGTTAACTTCCTCGGGCAGGATCGGGTCACCCGGCAAGGTGAAAGCCGTGGCGCCGCCCACAAGGCGCGCCATCAGCTGGTAGCCATAGACCGCGCCGATCAGGGCCCCTACCAGCATTACCATCAGGACGATCCGGGTGGGCCAATCCTTGGGGAAATTCTGTTTTAGTTTCTCGAAAAAACCCATAATATGCTCCAACGCAACGGGGGAAGTCATTTTTGATTCTAACACCCCGGGTTTAAAGCGCAAAGTGGCCTTACCCAAGGGATTATGAGCCCTATTTCAATCAGCCTGAAACGGGATTCATTAAACTCCGGGAATTTTTAAAAACCCCGGAGTTTGCACTTAGCGTAATTAATAATTTCGATTGGAAATAAGAATAGCCCTCAGCCCTCATCCGCAAGCTCAAGTACCCTGCGGGCAGCATCGGAATCGGTGACGAGCACATTGATCAGGCCGCCGTTGATGGCCCCCAGGATGGCCTTTGCTTTGTCGGCGCTGCCGGCCACACCGATGACCGTGTCGAACCCGGAGAGTTTCCCGATCTGGATCGAGACTGTGCGCTTGTTGAAATCCACATCAAGGATCCGACCCTCGAGGTCATAGTGCTTTCCGCAAATCTCACCGACTGCGCCGGCTTCCCGCAGCGATTTTAACTCTTCCAATGTGATCAGGTCATTGCGCAGGATCGTGGATATTTCGGGGGCCAGGGCGCCCATCCCAACCAGGCCAATGTCGGCGTGCTCCGCCAGCCGGATCGCCTCGGAAACACTCGGTTCCTGCAAGATCAGCTGGCAGGCCTCGATACTCTTCATCATCCAGGGCGAAGGGATAATCATGGAATCGTTGCCCAGTTGCGCGGATAGGATCTGCGCCAGGTCAGTGCCTTCCATTAATTCGTTCTCGGTGGCGCCCTGGAGGCGAACCACTTTGACATGCATCGGCCGGGCAATCTTCACCTGACGGACCGTAGCGGCCACGGCCATACCCAAAGAGATCCCAAGCGTCATCCCATCCTGGAGCCGGTCCTCAAGCGTCCGGGCCGCCAACCGCGTCAGGTTGTTGACCAGCTCACGGTAGGAATTGCCCGAACTGGGCATGACGAAGGCATCTTTCAGCTGGAACCGATCCTTGAGCGCCTGCGCCAGGGAGGGCATGGTTTTAAACGGATAGCGGATAATCACCTCGACGATTTTCTCTTTATGCGCTTCCTTGATCATGCGCGAGACGGTCGAGTGTGATATATGGAAGAGCGACCCTATTTCAGCCTGGCTCATCCCCTCGTGATAGTAAAGCCGAGCTACCTCGGCTATGAGTTCCAACCTTTCCTGATCTGGCACCGGAATCCAATCCCCTAATTTTTTATCCAACGAATTGTCAACCCGAACAAGTCGAGTTTTTTATGGTGAGGGTTTTACCCTCTTGATTGTCCCTAACTTAATAAGAAGACCCCGTTGAATAATGAGACAACGGGGCTCATCATTACTGTGTATTAATCTTCAGCCAAAATTTCTTGGGCAGTCTTCTTGATCTCTTCGATGACGGCATCTTCGCCAAAACCGGTGAGCAGCGCAACGCCTTTGATAACGGGTACAGCGATATCACCCGGGATGGGGCTGGTGGTCACCACGAAGTCAATTCCGCCTCGATCAACGTAGCTCTCAACAGAGGTCGGCAAAAGGCCAATTACTTCAACATCAACGCCCAGGGAAGAAAGCATATCTTCGACCTTCTGAGCGATCATTGAGGAACTAACAACGCCAGAACCACAAACAGCCAGCACAGTGAGTTTTCGTTTTGCCATAATAATCGTTATTCCTCCGAAATAATAAAATAAGTAGAGCGTGCAAAAATTTGCACACCCCATTATAGTCTAAAAAAACTCTTTGAGTAAAGCAATCAGCGCTTTCTTGTCGGTTGCATCCCGAATCGCTTCGAGAATCTCTTTACTCTTAAATACCGTTACCATTTCCTTCAGATAGGAGATCTGATCCTTGGGATCTTTGAGGGCCAGGAGGAAAATGATCTCGGCCCTGATATCCCTTTCGGGGGCGCCCATCTCGTGGAAGGCCACCGGTTGGGTTAAGGTGCCTACAGCCATGGCGCTCTGATTCACATATTTTGCTTCTGTGTGGCACAGCGCCACAGGGATCACGGTCGGCAGTCCGGTCGGGAAAACTTCCTCGCGTTTGACCACATTCTCATAATAGCCGTCTTTGACCAGGCCCTTCGCCATCATTTTATCGGCCAAAACCTTGATGGCGGCTTCCTTCTCTGTTTCTGTGATCCCCAACTCAACCAGATCTTCGGATAATATCACGTCTGCCATTCGTCAATCTACCTTATCTAAAATTGACGGGGGTGTCAGGAAACCCTGATACCCCCGTCGGTTCATACCTACTTTGTCATCTCCAGGAATAGATATTTTGAAGAAGACGACATCGAAAAAACTACTCAGCTTCTGTGGCGACATCAAGTTCGGCCTGTTCTTCCATGAAGTTCTGCACTTTGACCTTGTTCTTGCGCCAAAGCAGGTAGAGCGGGATCCAGATCACGAACAAAATCGCGGCAGCTGGCCAACCCCATCTATTCACGGAACCCCAGAGGATGCCGCCTGCAATCGGTTTGTTGGCGATCATACCTGCGGTCACCAGGGAACCTTCCGCCAGCGGTTCTGCAGCGAAGCGGGAATACACTTCGGTGAATACGGGGGCGCTGATGGTGGTCACATACAGACCGATTGAGAACCAAATGGCGCTCAGGATAACGGTCTTGAAGATGTTACCGTTGGTCGCAGCGACAAACGGCTGAATGATGTAGCCGATGGCGATCAAGTCAACCAGCAGCAGGGTGCGGTTTCCAGGCAGAATAGCGCCCAAACCGAGCATGATCGGGATCAAGAGGAGGCCGGAGATCAGTGTGGCGGGTTCGCCATAGCCAGTGGCGTCGTTGACGCCGATGTAGAGGTCCCCACCCTCTTTCACACCCTTGGTGCTGCGCTTGCGCGCGGCTTCCGTAAGGGGCATGAAGGCGCTGGCGAAGATGTTCCCGACCCGGGGGAAGATGGCCATAATGGCAGAGGTCGAGATAGCAACAGTCAGGATGTTAGCCCAGGCTGCCAGGGTGCCCAATTGCTGCAGGTTGCCCAGGAAGCCGATCAGTAAACCGAGGATTGCACCGAGGACGATCGGTTCGCCCAGGAAGCCCAGGCGCTTGCGGATCGATTCGGGGCGCCAGCGAATTTTGTAGGCGCCGAGTTTATTGAGTACCCAGTTGCCGGCCACTGCGAAGGGGGTGCCGGGGGCAATGTGCAGAGCGGGGATGGTGGCGTTAGGATAGCCGTAGTAGGTTGACCAGCGCTTGGAGTTCATCTCGATGAAGATCACATTGTAAAGCACCTGGATGAACATCAAGGCCAGGGCCAGCCAAATATTGTTGGTGGTGGCATAGATCATCGACCCCCAGAACATGTAGGAGTAGTTGTTCCAAAGGTCACCGGGGATAAAAACGTTGGTGATGCGGGTGAGGAACAGGATGATCTGGAAGAGCAAACCAAAGCCCAGGAACATCATACCGGCTTCGGTAGCGTAAGCGATCACGGAAGTTGCCTGCCAGCCAATGTCAACAATGGGCAGATCAAGACCGGTGGTGGCAACAAAGTTGTTGACCGCCGGAACAATAATGGGGGCGTAGGAACCGGTCAGCCAACCAAAGCCGACGAGTCCGATGCCCGCATTCAAGCCTGAGAAGAATGCTTTTTTGAGATCCACATCCAAAATGAGGGCGATCACAAACAGCATCACAGGCACAAAGATGGTCGATCCAAATGTATTGAAAACATCTGAAAGGGCCTGCATGATATTCTGTAGAGCCATACGTTAATCCTCCTGAGAAAGATAAAGATTAGGAAAGGAACGACTGTAAAATAAAAATAAATTACCAATAGGGGACTGAACCGATTTTATACTTCCGCTAACCACCTCCTTTTCGGCCTCGGCGATAGAATTCCCCTTTTTTAATAAATAGCAAAAGAGCGCATAACCTGACTGACGCTTTTTCTTTGTCGCCTCGCGCCATCCATCCGAAATACTGCAAGCCAGTAAAGTTGCTTTCAATGAGATTCCTTTATCGATCTCATGTTGCACAATTGTGCAAATTCTCAAATGCTATGCAAATTGTTGCAACTCCATATTATCAAATTGTTATTAAGTTGTCAATATCGTTTCGACAACATATCGTTTCGATAATTAGAATAGTTTAAAGGCTCGGGAAATCCTCTAATTTCTCTGGCGGGACCATTTCGACAATGGCGCTGACCGCAGCCCGCTCATCTTCGGTCATCTCCAGCTCGACGCCGCCCAACCTTAGATAGGCGCCCAGCCAGGCAGGCGTTAGGTTCATCCGCGTCCGCACCCGCTCAGGGTCGGCCGCAACAGGATATAGCTCGTTGGGACTCAAGATAAACCAGGCATTTCGCTTGACCAGGTTTTCCCAATCTAAAAATACCCAATCATAGTAAGCGCCCAAGCTGAGGTTTGGATTCTTTTCACCAGCGGGAGCAAGACCCTCCCGGATTCTCTCGAACAACTTCTTTTTGATCCGTCCCTGCTGAAACTTTCCAGCTACAAACATCAAGAACCATAAAATCAATAAAACTATTGTGATTTGCTGAAAGTCGAATTCCATTGACGCCTCTCACTCAATGATGAAATACGATAATGAAAATGTCATTGACACTAAAAAGAGCATTTGCTATAATTTGGGTGCTTATGCACATTATTGCACAATATAATAATTTTTGCAAGTCCAGTTGCGTTAAAGTTCTTACAGGTCGCAAGGGCAGCACCGAGAACCAATTCTCCCGGTGCAATCCATATAACACAAATATAATATTAGGATTGTGAGGAGGAACAAAATGGCTTCGATTGAGGGATATGTCGATTACAAACGCCGTGAATTCTGCCACGCGGTTGAATGCCCGGTACAATCCCTGCTGGACCAGGAAGAACGCGGCTCAGAGCGCTATGAATTTATCCGTCAGATCTGCGAGACCGACTGCCTGCACAGTTGTCACGAATTCCACGCCTGGTTGAACGACCAGGGTTTTGTGGTTGTCAAACCGGCCTAATACCGGATCATTATTCGATACAATAATCTAACCTGAACTAAAATCCTGAAGGAGGATGTTATGGATTGGGGATTCACCAACCGAATGTCGAAATTAATTAAAGAAGACGGACACTGCTTCTATCTGGCCATGGACCACGGCTATTTTCTTGGCCCTACCCATCGCCTGGAAGATGTGGGCGAAACCCTGGCGCCGCTGGCGCAATATGCGGACGCCGTGTTTGTTCCCCGCGGCAGCCTGCGCTACAGCGTCCCGCCAACCCTTGAGATTCCGGTCATCCTGCGTGTTTCCGGTGGGCAGAGCATCGCCTCGGAAGACCTCACCAATGAAGATGTGACCATCTCCATCGATGACATCATCCGGCTGAACGCCAGCGCCGTAGGCTATTCCGTTTACCTGGGCAGCCCCAACGAGCACCAGACTCTGATGGGCCTCTATGACCTCATTAATATGTGCCGCCCCTACGACATCCCCGTGATGGCCGTGACAGCCGTTGGCCGCGAGCTGGACCAGAAGCAGCAAACCCGCTTCCTCTCACTGGCCTGCCGGGTTGCCGCCGAAGCCGGCGCTGATGTGGTCAAGACCTACTATTGCGAAGACTTTGAAAAGGTTGTCGAGGGTTGCCCCGTCCCGGTTGTGATCGCTGGCGGCCCGAAGACCGATTCGCAGCTTGAGGTGTTCAAATTCGTTTATGACGGCATGCAAAAAGGCGCCGCAGGCGTCAACCTCGGCCGCAACATCTGGCAAGATGAATATCCCGTCGGTGTGGCAGCCGCCTTGCGAGCTGTGATCCACGAGGAGGCCACCCCCGAAGAGGCCTACGACCTCTACCAATCCATGAAGAGCGACGCTAATTAGATGACCCAGCCAGGGTGAAGTCATTCCGGCTTCACCCTGGCCTTTTTTCATCCTCGGTCTACCTTTTTATATGGTTCGAAGGACTTATTATGGAAAATCTATGGCGAAGCGTACCCACCGACTCCGATGACGCCCTTGCCCTGCTTCAACATCTCCAGCAGCTGCTGACGGAGGCTCCTGAAATTCTCTTCAGTGAGATCGGGCGTCTCTCGCTGAAAAGCGAGGGAACGGACCCTTTTGGCGAGACGGCAGCTCTGCTCAATTACCTTGGCGCCGGAAAAGATGTGACCCCCTACCAACTCACCGCCCTCAAGCGCGTCCCGGCGGTGAAAGATCCCAGCCTAATGCAACGGGCGCTAAGCCAGGCCCGGCTGGCGGTCGAATCTGAGCTGCCGGACCGACTTGCGGTGGTGCACGCGCTGATCTCCGACCCGCTGGTCTGCTTCTGCCTGCCGACCGCGATGCTGGCGCTGGACCTGCTCGAAAATCCCACCGCCGCTTTTAAAGCCGCCCTCGGTGATGCCGTCCTGTTCCTGGAAGCCGAGGAAACCGAGCTGCTCACGGCAGTGGCTGAACTCGATTTCGACACCGCTCTGAAAGGGCTGTATGTCCATCAGCACGGCCTGTTCATCTTCGGAGAAAACGCCGAAAGTGTGTACGAACGCCTTGTTGAATTAACTTCGCAGGCGGAACAAACGCTCAAGGCTGCATCGCCTTACACAGACCTGACAACGGATGAGACAGACAAAGATCCGGAACAACGCAAAACCCTCGCGGCGCTGCGGCAGGCGCTTTCCTCGGCCGCCGGCGCGCCGCTGTTGATGCGCACAATTTCCAACCCACTGTTGAAGGAACTGGCCGAAGCCGCAGCCGTAACGCAATTGCTGGCTGCCGGCCCGCTGACGACCGCGCAGGCCCACAGCTTCGGTAGCGGCTTCCTCACTGCGGACGCGCTGCCCGACAGTCTGCCCACCAATAACGCCCTGCTGGACAACGAGGTGGGCCTGGTCGTCACCGCCCAAACCGCGAGCGATTTGGAAGCCAATCTCGACCTGATCGGGAAGACGCTCCAGGCCGTGAAGCTGGCCGCTGCGGCCGGCTCACTCTCGCATAAAACCGTCCAACCAGCTGAAGCCCCCGCCGCCCTCCAACGGGACGAACACAACAAGGCTACCATGTTCGTCGGCGAGATCGCCCTGGTGACCGGGGCCGCCTCCGGCATCGGCCGGGGATGCGCGCTTTCCCTGCTGGGCCGCGGGGCAGCCGTGATCGGCTTGGATGTCAGCGACTCGATCAAAGATGTCTCCGATTCACCCAACTATCTCGGGCTGGTCTGTGACCTGACCGATGAAGCTGCAACGGCCAATGCCTATGAAGCCGCCGTGCGCGTCTTCGGTGGGCTGGATATGGTCGTGCTGAACGCCGGGATCTTCACCAAGAGCCAGATGGTTAAGGACCTGGACATGGCCACGTGGCAGCGGGTGATGCACATCAACCTGGACGCCAACGTGACCATCCTGCGGGAATCTTATCCGCTGCTCAAGCTGGCGCCTGACCAGGGTCGTGTGCTGGTCAACGCTTCCCGCAACGTGCCTGCTCCCGGCCCGGGCGCCGCCGCCTACTCCACCTCCAAAGCCGGGCTGACCCAACTTGCACGGGTGGCCGCCCTGGAATGGGGCAAGGACGGCATCCGGGTGAACATGATCCACCCCCATGCTGTTTTTGACACCGGCATCTGGACCGACGAAGTGCTGCAAAGCCGGGCGGAAAAATACGGCATCAGCGTCAAGGAATATAAGACCCGCAACGTGCTCAAGGTTGAGCTGGTCAGCCATGATATTGGCGAGCTGGTTTGTGAAATGCTGGGACCGGTCTTCTCCAAGACGACGGGCGCACAGGTGCCCGTTGACGGCGGCAGCGATCGCGTGATCTAATCCGTTTGCAATTTTCTTTCCCCATGGGCCGACGGAAGTCGGCTCTTTTGGGTTAATTACAAGGCTTGGATTGGTTTGTCCAAAAAAGAGATTATCTAATCCGGGGTTTATTCGGGCAGACACAAGCACCCATTCGGGCGGCTATGGTGAGCCGCCCCCACCGCAATGAGTCGCAATGTGATGTTTGTTTTGCCTGGATTGATTTTAAAGAATGTGAGTTGAAAGTTGGTATGACCAAAGGTTAAATGAAAACTCTTCCGCTCCCAGATTGCTTACCACTCCACTTCGCTCCAAGTGTAAGTTGTCAACAGAGCAGACTGAAGAGGTGCGCGATTTGATTTAATTTCCTCTATGCGGTCAACGCTGACAAATTCTCTTATTATGCACTCACTCCCCCCTGACGATGATCAAGGTCTGGCTGGCGTAGGCATACAGCCCCGGCGGCATCGCCCAGCCGTGCATCAGGTAATCGCGCAGGTCATAGGCGAACTGGCTCTGCCCGGTCAGCCGGTCATAGACGTCGAACTCAAAGAAAGGCTGGTAGCGGGCGGCCAGATAACTAACCCGGCCCATATCCAGCTTGACCTGCTGCCAATCGTTCTTTGGGATCAGGATCGGGTGATCGGCCAGCAGGATCACCTCATCGGGCAGCGTAGCTAATAAATCCTGAAGGTCTTTAAGGAACATCAGCGGATAAACTTCGTCCCGAGCGGCATAGGCCCGGGTGGCGTCCCGGTGGGTCACGTAGGGGGCGAAATCCTGCCAGGCTTCCCGCACCTGGGCCTGTACATAGGCCGTCCCGCCGGCGGGGATGTCCTCGATGGGGACGTCCGCGCCGGGTGTGGCGCCCAACACCAATTGCATCTGGATCAGCTCACCTTTGAAGTCGTGAGCCACGTTGAGGTAATAGACCGTGATCGTCTCCCCCAGGAAGTTCATATTACGCTGGTGGATGGCTCGGTCCAGCAGTTGGAACCCCAGGAACGCCCAGAGGTCGTTCACTTCGTTCCACTGGTCGAAGCCGATCCGGGTGACGTAGTTGTAGGACCAATCCACCCTCCGGCCATAAATATCTTCGTAGGGGAAGAGAACCGCAGGCTGCAGCGTGACCGCAGTGGGTTCGGGGGTTGGTGTGAGGGTGTTATAAGGCGTGGGTGTGACTGTTGGCGTAGCGGAAGGTCGCGGGGTGATGGTATTGGCCGGGGTCGTCGTTTGAGTAGGGGCGGTGGTCAGCGTCGCGGTGGGCGTAGCGGTGATGGTCGGTGTCATGGTAGCCGAAGGCGTCGCACTGCGGCAGCCCGTCATCCCCGCCGAAGCGAGTGCGAGAATCAGCAGGATGAACGTGAACCGGGTGATCTGGCGCATAGGGTATCGGTGTGGGTGGCTCAGTCGGGGCGGGTAATTGCAGCCGCACCGTACCCGACCACGGAAGAGCGG
>JAXHUD010000070.1:9063-11753 GCA_034189815.1 Chloroflexota bacterium | reverse complement strand
AAAAACCACACATCACCGGATGGAGATCGCGCTTTCAATACTCCTGTTGGCGGGTTTGCTGCTCTCGGGCTGCAACCTGCCCCAGGGAAGTGATGTGTCGTTCCGCTCCCCCCAGCGCCAGACGGAAATCGCCGGCATCCTGAACCCCGAGGGTCTGCCAACCGCAAGCGAGCCAGACCAAACCGAGACGATGGCAGCCCCAGTCGCCGAGGGCTACCTACGCTATACGACCCAGCATGGTGACACGCTGGACGCGCTCGGGCTGCGCTTCGGCGTACCGACAGGCGCGATCCAGTTCGACGAACCCGGACCGACCGAAGGACTGCTCCGCCCGGGACAGACTTTGTTGATCCCCGATGTGTTGGAAGAAATTATTACATTGTCCGGCCCCCTGCTGCCGGACAGCGCCGTGACCTACGGGCCGACCGTGGGCGATTTCGACGCGGCGGAGGTGGCTCGTCTGGCAGGCGGCTTCCTGGCCGGTTACAGCGAACGCGTGAAGAGCGAGACGCTGACCGGGCCGGAAATTCTGGCGACTGTGGCATTAGAAACCAGCACCAACCCGCGCCTGCTGCTGGCATTTCTCGAATACCGTTCGGGTTGGGTCTTTGGCTCGCCGGATGGGGCCGCGCAGGACCCTTACCCCCTGGGCTTCGGCGCGGGCGCGGACACGGGGCTCTACAAGGAATTGATGATCGCCGCCAAGCTGCTGGCGCAGGGCTTTTACGGTTGGCGGGATGGCAGCCGGCTGGAGGTCACCTTTGCCGATGGGACGCTGGGCCGGCTGGACCCGCAGACCGTGAACGCGGGCAGTGCCGCATTGATGCAGCTTTTTGGCGTGCTCTATGACCCTGCCGAATTCCGAGCCGAGCTTTATGACCCCGGCCGGTTTCTGGGCTTCTACGAAGAGATGTTCGGCGAGCCGTGGTCCCGGGCGGCCAGGGTGGAGCCTTACCTGCTGGCCGACACCCGGCAGCCGGAACTGAGCCTGCCTTTTGCGCCCGGCGAGGCCTGGAGCCTGACGGGCGGGCCGCACATCACCTGGCAGACGGGCACCCCCTGGGGCGCGATCGACTTCGCCCCCGTGACAGGCGAAGCGCATTGTGCTGTTTCGACTCGCTGGGCCACCGCCGCCGCATCGGGGCTGGTCGTTCGCTCGGATCGGGGCGTGGTGGCGATTGACCTGGACGGTGACGGGGACGAAGGGACCGGCTGGGTGCTGATCTACCTGCACATGGCCGCCGAGGACCGCACCCAGGTGGGCGACCGGCTGGCGCAGGACGCGCCGGTGGGGCGCCCCTCTTGCGAGGGCGGCTCGGCCAGTGGGACACACCTGCACCTCACGCGAAAGTTCAACGGGGAGTGGCTGGGCGTGGGCGAACCGCTGCCGCTGGTGCTCGGCGGCTGGCAGGCCGTCGCCGGCGCAGCGCGCTACCAGGGCAGCCTGGTGCGCGGGGACGAGGTGATCACAGCCAGCCCGTCCGGGTCGGCTGGATCATTGATCTATCGAGAAGATTAATTTTTGACGAGGGAGAGGGCGGCATCGCCGTCCCAACGCAGGCCCGTCACCAGGCCGGTTTCACCTAATAATTCGGGCAGTAAAGTTTTCAGAGCAACGGAGTCACCGCTGGTAAAGAATGCCAACTTCGCGGGTGCATCTGCCGGATTAAACCCTTCGTTTTCGGCCAGCAAGCGGCGCACCTGCCGGGCGATGGCGGGCGCGGGGTCGATCACTCGCACGGCGGGGCCGGTGATGGTTTGGATCAGCGGGATCACGAAGGGGTAATGCGTGCAGCCCATCACGACCGTGTCGATCCCTTCAGCCAGCATAGGGTTGAGTGCGTCTTCCAGGATGCGGCGCGTCTCCGGGCCGGTGAGGTCGCCTTTTTCGATTTGATCCACCAGGCCGGGGCAGGTGCTCTGAAAGAGCTGCACATCCCGGGCGAAGCGTTCCACCACGGAGGCGTAGAGATCGCCCGCAAAGGTAGTCGGCGTGGCCAGCACACCCACCTTGCCGGTGTGGGTGGTCTGGGCAGCGGGCTTAACGGCCGGCTCCATCCCAACGAAGGGCACTGCCGGGAAAGCCGTTCGCAGGTCACGCAGGGCGGCGGCCGAGGCCGTGTTGCAGGCGACGACAATCAGCTTGGCGCTTTGCGCCAGCAGGAAGCGGGTGATCCCAAAGGCAAAGTCGTGGATCTGCGCCTTAGGACGCGGGCCGTAGGGCACGTGACCCTGGTCGGCCACATACAGGGCCGATTCATGGGGCAGTTCGCGGCGCAGCGCCCGCAGGACGGACAGTCCGCCCACGCCGGAGTCAAAGATGCCGATGGGTTGGCTGGGGGTCAGGTTCATTTGCATTGGTTTGATTTTATCATGGGAGAAGGGAAGAAGGGTGAATGGGGAGTAGGAAGTGGGGAATGGAATCGAGATGCAACGAAGGGTAATTACAAAAGGGATTGATTTTTGGTTGCTTACAGCGATATGCCAGGTTAAATTAGGTACCTGCTGAGATTGCCTCTCCAGCCGCTATGCTCCGGGGATATTGACGCTGCAAAGACCAGCTATCAATCCATCAGTTCAGTCTGTATCTATCCAAATGGATAGAAATTGAATGATTAGGAGACCACGGCGTGGCCCGTACCAGGAATTTCCATTAAGGCTCAGCCAAAGGCTGCCCCAACAGCCTGGAT
>JAXHUD010000070.1:0-8963 GCA_034189815.1 Chloroflexota bacterium | reverse complement strand
CCATCAGTTCAGTCTGTATCTATCCAAATGGATAGAAATTGAATGATTAGGAGACCACGGCGTGGCCCGTACCAGGAATTTCCATTAAGGCTCAGCCAAAGGCTGCCCCAACAGCCTGGATAGGTTTGTAGAATCAGCCTATGGTCCATTCCTTCCCGACGCGTCTCACCCCATCTTCGGAGGAAGGGATATCGAACGAATTCAAATTGCAATAAATGATACCTTGAGGGTTATTTGATTTTTTCTGTCCGCATTCAAATTTTTAGCCATATCCAATTTCCCCCAAATCTCTGGCATAGATCATCCGCTGCGGTTCTTAAAAGCGTCAATCACAGCCATCAAGGCGGCGACATCATCCAACTTGGCGCCCAGTTTGGACGCCACCAGCCGGGGCAGCTCGCGGGCATTGCCGCCCTTTTCGACCAGGACGGTGCGCAAGGGGTTGAGCAAGGCCTCGCCCAAAAGATCACCTGGATGACCGAAGATCACCAGTTCTGGATCTAAAATAGCCAGCAGCCAAACCAACGCCCGGCCGAGTTGTGCCGCTGCTTCGGCGGCCACCGCCAGCGCGTCTTCATCGCCGGCGTTCACCGCGTGGACCAGGTCATAGGGTGCGGGGGGTGTGGGCCAGTGCGCGGGGAAGCGTAACTGCGCCAGGTCAGCCATGCCGCGACCGCTGGCAAAGCCGGTCAGCGATCCCGGCCTGCCCAATCCCGCAGGACCGTCAGCGGCCATCTGCATCCGTCCGATCTCGCCGGCAGCGTCGTTCGCGCCATGATAAGCGGCCCGCTGCAACACCATGCCCACGGACACCACAGGCTCCATATCCACCAGGATCAGATCTTCGACACCAATCCCGGCGCCAAAAGCGGCTTCCGCCAGGGCGGCTGCCTGGCTGCGGTGTTCGATGAACACCGGCAGATTATAGCGCACGGTCAGGCGGCCCTTGAGCTGCGCATCGTCCCACTGCGGCAAATCCGGCGGCGACAGCATCTCGCCCTTGAGCAGATCCACCGGCCCGCTGACGGCCAGCGAGATCACCTCGGGGCTGTTCAGTCCCTGCGCGCGGCAAACCTTGAGCAGCTTATCCGCCAGCCCACAGATGGCATCGAACCCCTCCAGAAACGGCTGATCCGCCGGAGTTTCCATCTGCATGCGTTCGTAAACGAGGCCATTCATATCACCGTAAACGGCGATGGTTTTAGCGCCGCTGATGTTCAGCCCCAGGATGCGGGAGGTGATGGCGAGGTCTTCAAGCGGGTTGTGGATGGGACGGGTGACCATAACTTAGCGGCTCTTTCCGGGTTAATTAAGATGAGTGGGATTAATTATACGCGAATCCCCGCCAGACGAAACCTTTGTACACCCTTTAATGATTCCCAAAAAAGCACAGGCTTAAAATCTGGACACACTGCCATTTTCCTATTGACAACTATACACTCTGTATTATAATAGCTATCATTACATTATTAAACATCTGTCTATTATTAAACAACCAAAATTATTCTGTCATTATTCTCTGGAGGTCACTGCAATGGCGAGACGGCTGGACCGACGCGTTCAACGGACGCGCAAACTCTTACAAGACGCCCTGATGAGCCTGATCCTGGAAGAAGGCTACGATGCCATCTCGATCCAGGACATCACTGATGAGGCCAACCTGGGCCGGGCAACATTCTATCTGCATTTCAAGGATAAGGACGAACTTCTGCTGGAGGTCATGGCGCATTTTATAGAGGACTTTATGGGACAGGTGCCCCAGCTTTCTGAGGCACAGTGGCGCCTGGAAGACACCAAAGCCATGATCAAGTTGTTTGACTTCGCCGCCCAGCATTATGACCTCTACCGAATCCTGATCATCGGCAGCGGCGGCATCACGGCCAACCGCCAGCTGCAGCATTCCGTGGCCGAGAACATCACCGCCTGCATCGAGAAGGAGATCGAAGAACTGGGCGCCGAACCCGTTGTCCCAACGGATTTCATTGCCAACCATTTCGCCGGCTCGCTGCTTTCCACCATCTATTGGTGGCTGGATAACGACCAGCCCTACACGGTGGAAAAGATGGCCGAGATGTTCCAAAAAGTCAGTCTGTTGGACCGCAAAGCCCTGATGGGGTTGGATCAGCCCCAGGAGGAATCCGAAAAAGAAGATAAGAACAAGAAGAAAAATCGCAATAAAGAGAAGACCCATCCGAAGATGGATATAAAAGAAACCGAAGCCGCCGCTGAAGAACCGCAGGAGGAAACCCCCGACGCCGCGCGCGAGGAACCCAATGAAAAATAGGTGAACCATGAACATCCTGCTGATCTACCCCGAATTCCCCGATACGTTCTGGAGCTTCAAGCACGCGCTGAAGTTCGTGCGGAAAATGTCTTCCTCGCCGCCGCTGGGGCTCATCACAGTTGCCGCCATGCTGCCCGCCACCTGGGAGAAGCGTTTGGTGGATATGAACGTGGCCAGGCTAGAGCCCAGCGACATTGATTGGGCGGACATGGTTATGATCAGCGCGATGACGGTGCAGCGGCAATCAACCGTGGACGTGATCGCCCAGGTGCGCGAAACCGACAAGCCGATCGTGGCTGGCGGGCCGCTTTTCACCGCCGAACCGGATGCCTTCCCGGAAGTGGACCACCTGATCCTCAATGAAGCGGAGATCACGCTCCCATTGTTCCTATCGGACCTTGGCCGCGGGAAACCCCAACGGATCTACGAGACGGACGAATATGCCGACATCACCAAGACTCCCGTGCCGCTGTGGGAACTGATCGACCTGCGGAAATACGATTCCCTTAGCCTGCAATTCTCCCGCGGCTGCCCGTTCAACTGCGACTTCTGCAATGTGACCGCTCTGCTGGGCCACCGCATGCGCCTGAAGACCACCGAGCAATTAATCGCCGAATTGGATAAGATTTACGCCCTGGGCTGGCGGCGGAGCATCTTCATTGTGGATGATAATTTCATCGGCAATAAACGAATCCTCAAGGAAGAAGTTCTCCCCGCAATGATCGAATGGCGCAAGGGCAAGAAAGGCTGCCGCTTCACGACCGAAGCTTCGGTCAACTTATCCGACGATGATAAGCTGATCCGTATGATGGTCGAAGCTGGATTCACGCAGGTCTTCGTGGGGATCGAGACACCGGACGATATGGCCCTGGCGGAATGCTCCAAAAGCCAAAATCGCAATCGCGACCTGGTCTCATCCGTCAAAAAGCTGCAAGGGATGGGCCTCCAGGTGATGGGTGGTTTTATTGTGGGATTTGATTCGGACGACGAAACGATTTTCCAACGGATGATCGACTTCATCCAACAAAGCGGGATCGTCACCGCCATGGTCGGATTGCTGCAGGCGCCGGTGGGGACACAGCTTTACCAGCGCATGCTGCGTGAAGGCCGGATCAGCCACGCCTATTCCGGTGATAATGTCGATGGTGAATCCAATATCACACCAAAAATGGACCCGGAGATGCTGAAAAATGGGTACCGGAAAATCCTGGACTCAATCTATTCGGCCAAGAGTTTCTATGACCGGGTGCGAACCTTCCTGAAGGAATACAAACCTCACAGACATCCCGTCGACCTGCAATGGCAGGAGGTTGCCGCACTTGGGCGATCCATTTTTGAGATCGGGATCAAGAGTCCGGAGCGCAAGGAATATTGGAAGCTATTCTTCTGGACCCTGTTCCACTGCCCGCAGAAGTTCCCCCTGGCGATCACCTTTAGTATCTACGGCTACCACTTCCGCAAGGTGAACGAGTTGCACGTGTCCTAGAAAGCTGGCAAAAGGATTAAATCTGTAAGGGCATCAGATCTGACGCCCTTTTTTCTATTTTTGCTGGATTGTCTGTTTTTGTCCTTAAAATATCTCAATCCCTGATCTATTCCAAAAAAATGTAGGTCATGTACACTGTAAATGTGACAAAAGACAGATCTCATTCTCCCCAGTTCCCATTTATTGGTTCTTTCCAGGAATTTAAAGAAGGATAAACACCGCACTTTCGCCATCCATGGAATCTGCTACACTCCGATTGGTTGGGTTCTGGGACATATCCATGTTTCATTGGATTGAAATCAATATAGCGTATATGGTTTTCTAGATCCATCTCGCTCCGCATGACATGATCCCAAAATCTCCGTTGCCAAAATTTAAAGGGAGCGGTTGCATCGGTTTGATGGTTGTATGAAAGGGTAAACGATATTTGAGGGCGCGCATGATTTGACTGAAATTGGAGTCCCCCGTGGGCTGAATAAGAAAAGGGTCACTTCCTTCAGGATGGCGGTCAACGCGGGCATCGCCACCTTCCCAACCCCTTACTTCCTCAGAGATTGAATTTGGCTTCCAGTTCACCCTGGCGCGCCGCAAGAGTCTCACGGATCACATCAAGGGCTTCCTCGGCGGGGACGATCCAGCGCACATCCTGATCCCGGCGTTTGAACTCGAAGCCGCCCTTACCGAGGGAGCGGGCGGAGACGGTCACCCGCAGTGGCAGGCCGATCAGGTCAGCGTCGTTGAACTTGACGCCGGCGCGCTCGTCACGGTCATCATAGAGCGGTTCGAGTCCTGCCGCCACGAGCGACTCGTAGAGCGCATCTGCAGCCTTTTCGGCTTCCCCGTCCTTGCTGTTGAGCACCACCAGGTGCACGGGGTAGGGCGCGATGCTGACGGGCCAGATCAGACCGTCATCGTCGTTATATTCCTCCGCTATGCAAGCCAGCAAGCGACCGACACCGATGCCGTAGGACCCCATGATGATCGGTTGGGCGACGCCATCCTCGTCGAGGAAGGTCGCGCCGAGGGCCTCCGTGTAGCGGGTACCCAGCTTGAAGATGTTGCCGATTTCCACACCGCGCTGAGCTGAAAGGCGGCCGTCACACTCAGGACAAGGCGCGCTGTCTTCGGCCTGAGCGATATCGGCGAGGATATCCGTTTCGTAATCGCGTCCGA
This sequence comes from Chloroflexota bacterium, assembly GCA_034189815.1. Classification (GTDB taxonomy): domain Bacteria; phylum Chloroflexota; class Anaerolineae; order Anaerolineales; family Anaerolineaceae; genus Brevifilum. The sequence goes on along the minus strand of JAXHUD010000070.1, from coordinate 4,020 downwards.
GGTTGGTGTTGCGCAGGTGGAAGCCATCCTCATTCGCGCCGGCAACCAGGTTGGGCGCGTGCGACAGCAGGTCATCGGCAACCACGAGCACGTTCTCACGCTCAATCCCGATGGGGGAAGCGTAGCCCGGCACAGCGCCAATGGCCTTGATCTCTTCATCCAGCGCCGGACGCAGACGCCGGACAGCCCCCTCACCCGCAGCGGCGACCGCGTTGGTCAGCTTGGTTTCGTTGAGGGCCATATCGCCGCGCAGGACCGCAAAGATCAACAAAGGTTCCTCCCGGGCGGTCACTTCGGCCATCAGGAAGACGGCTTTGGCTGTCTTTTCAGCCGGGACCGCCAGGAAAGCGCTGAGGTCGTCGATCGTGGTCACCTCTGGCGTGGCGACCTTTTCCAGCGGCAGGGGGGATTTCGCGTCAGGCCGGGGCTTGGCAAAGACCGCGACCTGGCGGTTGGCGGCATAGTCACAGGAATCGCAGAACATTAACGTATCTTCGCCCACAGGTGTGAGATACATAAATTCGTGGGCCGTTTTACCGCCCATCATGCCGGTATCGGAAGCGACCGCCCGGGCGGGCACCCCGCAGCGGTTGAAGATGCGGAAATAGGCGTCGAAGTGGGCTTGGTATTGCTCGTCCAGGCCGTCTTCGTCGCGGTCCAGGCTGTAGCTATCGAGCATGGTGAACTCGCGCACCCGGATCAGTCCGGCGCGCGGGCGGGGGTCATCGCGGAATTTAGTCTGGATGTGGTAGATCAATTGGGGTAGCTGGCGATAGGACTGGATCTCACGCCTTGCCAGGTCGGTCACGACCTCCTCATGCGTCATTGCCAGGACCATATCATGGCCCGTGCGGTCCTTAAAGCGGGCCAGCTCCTCGCCCACCTGGGACCAGCGCCCGGTCTCCTGCCAGACATCGGCGGGATGCACCACGGGCATTGTCAGTTCCTGCCCGCCGATAGCGTTGATCTCCTCGCGCATGATGTGTTCAATTTTAGTCATCGTGCGGCGCGCCAGGGGCAGGTAGGTGAAGATCCCCGCGCCCAACTGACGGATGAATCCGGCCCGCACCAACAGTTGGTGGCTGACAGTCTCGGCCTCGGCGGGCACTTCCCGCAAGGTGGTGCTGAAGGCTTTGGATAAGCGCATCAGGCCTCCTCGCCTTCTGAGGCAGCGTCATCTTCTTCGGCCGCCGGTGGGTCTTCCTCGGATGCGGTCACCGACGCTGCTTTGGCGGAATCGGGTAGATCGGAGAGATCGACTGTCTCCTCCATCGTCACCTTACCGCGCAGGAAAGCGCCTTCCTCCGTGGAGAAAGACTGGACGGTCACGTCGCCATAGACCCGGCCGGTGGCGCGGATCTCAAGCTTTTCCGCCACAATTTGAGCGTTGACCGAGCCCGCCACGATCACGGTTCCGGCCTTGAAGGTCTCACAGGTCACCCGGCCAGTCTCACCGATGATCACCAAGCCGCGCACGGCGATCTCGCCTTCGAGGGCACCCTCGATGCGGACGCCGCCTTTGCCGCGCAGGTCGCCTTTCCAATTGATGCCAGGACCGAGAACCGTGGTCACCCGTTCCACCGGCCCGGTCGAAACCGTTGCCGGGGTGGTCTTCTTTTTATTGCCGCCGAATAACATGGATAAGTCCTTTCTTGACTTCAAATAATTTACAACGCAATCAGTTTACAGGAGTTTTTTCTTAATGGTAACGCGGAGCGTAATGGACGTGACCCGCATGGCAGGTTGCAGACCTTAACGACGATGGTCAATCAGGCTCTCGACCGCATCCAGGTCAAAGCCGGGGATGCCCAGGGCCTTGGCAACGCGCGCCCGCTCCTGGAAGGAGTCGTCAATGAGGATGGCATCGGCATGGGTCATCAGGGGCGCTTTTTCCTCGCCCTGTTCGACCTGGAGGATCTCTTCAAACAGCGCACCCAAGCCGTGTTCCCGCAGCAGCGCCGGCACATCGCCGGGATTGCGGGTGATGAGATGTAGCGGAATCCCCCGGTTTCGGCATTGGAACAGGAAAGCCGTCAGCATGGGGTTGACCTTCCCATCGACGATGAGCGTGTCATCGAGGTCCACGTAGACATGCCCGTATTCGAGATCGGTCATGAAGCAGTTATTGAATGCCCGATCCATCACGAGATCATGGCTCGTCACCTGAAAGTCCACATTAAGGCCCAGCCGGTCGTAAATGCTCAGCAGGGGCAGGTTAGCGCCCAGGTTGCGGGTCAGACCCATCGAACCAGCCACACGGGAGGCGATTTCCATCAGGGTCAGGTCCCCGTGCTCGTCCTCCTTAACCTGGAAGAACCAGACGCCGCGCAGATCGAGATTTTGGTTGATCCGTTTGGCAAAAGCCAGGAATGCCGGATCTTGGACGGGATAGGTCGTCACGCTAATGCCGCGCTTGATCCGGGCGCGCAACCGCGGGAAAGCCCCACGCAAGACGCCGTCCCGATCAGTGAAGCAATCCACCGTGTATTCCTCGCCGGGCAGGTTTTCCAGGATCACCAGGTTCGGGTTCCGGGCCAGGTAGAAATCCAGTTCCTCTTCGTCCCGGGCGAGGTGCACCCCTTCGGAACCCTGCCCGCGGTCGGGCTTCAGGAAAACGGGATAATCCTCGACCTCGTTCCGCCCGTAAACGCGGGGCACGTTGACCACCCCCGCAAAGTGCTGGTAGGTCTTGGCCTTGCTGCGGCAGATCTCGCAGGTCTCATAGGGAGAGCTGATCAGATCGCAAGCCAGCCGGTCGGCGTTTTGCGCCAGCCTGAGCTGTACGCTGTCATTGGCGGGATAGATCAGGTCAATATTCTCCGCTTTCACCAGGTCGTTAACGGCTTCGATGAAGCCGGGGTCATCATGGAAGGGCAGCCCATCGATATAGCGCTTGAAGACGTACTTGCCATGATTGGCCCCCGAACTGGATGCGCCGATTAAATGAAAATGCTTGTTCCAGCAAAGGGCGCGATGAATCTCAAGCCCAATCTCGGAGCCGCAGGGGAAAACCAGGATCCGTTTGGGGTTGCGATTCAAATTAAGGTCATTTGGCGTCTTCATAGCAGGTCATCCTATATCGGTCATTGACGGTTATTTCTGAAACACATCCGCAGCGACCTCAAAGCGCCAGGGAATCGAGCGCCAGGGTTCGGGCACCGAGTTCAGCCCGATCCGGGCGGACCGTTCCACAGCGTTGTCAGGGACGGCCTGGCCGGGTTCAATCCAGAGACCACTATCCGGCGTGCAGAGGTCCAGGGTGTTGAAAGTTTTATCCACAGCCAGCACCTGGGTCAGCTTGGCGGGGCCATCGGTCCAACCGCGCTTACCTGCCTTGTAGGGCCGGTTTACGGCCATCCGATCGAAGCCCTCCACGGGCAGCATGGCCCGGATCAGCACGGCGGCCGGCGTGCCTTCGCTGTCGGTGACGGCATTGAGCAGCCAGTGCATGCCATAAGTAAAATAAACATAAGCATGGCCGGGCGGGCCGTACATCACAGCCGTGCGGGGCGTGCGCCCGGCGGAAGCATGACAGCCCAGGTCCTCTTCGCCCTGGTAGGCTTCGGTTTCCAGGATCAGTCCCGCCAACCTGGCCCCAGATTGGATCCGCATCAGGCGGCAACCCAGGAGGTCCCGGGCCACATCCAAGGCCGGCCGGTCGTAGAAATCGCGTTGCAGGGCAGACATGGTGTAATTTTACTAGATTATGCGGCTGGGGGTTGGAGGCGAATGGGTTTGATCTTTAAGAACACTGCGCTCCCCCCACCCGCCTGTGGCGCTGCCGCCCTCCCCTCATGCAGGGGAGGAATATCGTGTCACCCGAGTATCGATTGATGCGTTCAATAACAACACGTAACCCACGTATTTCGATATTGTCTTACGGAATGTGCGGGGCCTGGAGCCTAGACCTGGTTCGCCCCGGCGATCCGCTGGAGGGTTTCAGTATATTCCTGCATATGCTCGATGAGCGTCCCGCTCGTTGTTTCCACGGTGCTGTTATTGCCCAGCTCTTGACCCGCT
>JAXHUD010000007.1:0-33813 GCA_034189815.1 Chloroflexota bacterium | reverse complement strand
CTTACCCTTCTCAGCAACTGGGCGTTGATCGCCACGATCACGGTGCTGATCGACATGATCAACGCGCCCACGGCCGGCGGCAGCACGAAGCCGATCGGCGCCAGCACGCCCGCAGCCAGCGGCAGAGCGATCACGTTATAGCCCGTCGCCCAAATCAGGTTCTGGCGCATCTTCTTGAAGGTCGCCTTGCTCAAAGCCACGATCCGGGGGATGTCCATCGGGTCGTTCTCCACCAGGATGATCCCGGCGGATTCAATCGCCACGTCCGTGCCGCTGCCGATGGCAATGCCCACATCTGCGCGGGTGAGCGCTGGGGCGTCGTTGACGCCGTCCCCCACCATCGCAACCTTTTTGCCTTCATCCTGCAGCTGCCGGATCTTTTCATCCTTGTTCTCCGGCAGCACCTCGGCGAAGACAATATCGATGCCGAGTTCATCCGCCACGGTTTTGGCCACCGCTTCCGCATCACCCGTCATCATGGCCACTTCGTAGCCCTGGTCGTGCAAGGTCTTAACGGCCTGGTAACTTTCCGGCCGGATCTGATCCGCCAGCCCAAAAGCCGCAATCACACTGTCGCCCTGCAGCAGGAAGACAATCGTCTCGCCCTTCCCACTAGCTTGCTTATAGAAGGAGCGCAGTTCACCTTCAAACCGGGCGTCCTGCTCTTCCGCTAACCGCGGGCTGCCGACGTGATACCAGACGTCGTCCACTTTGGCCCGGACGCCTTTGCCCTTGATCGCTTCAAAGTCCGTCGCGTCAGGGATCGAGAGCCCTCGCTCTTCAGCGCCTTTGCGGATCGCCTTGGCAATGGGATGTTCCGAATCCTGTTCCAGCGCCGCGGCCAGCGCCAGCGCACGGTCATCGTCAATCTCCCCCGAGGTCCTCATCTCGCTTAGGCCGAACTCCCCTTTGGTCAGTGTCCCGGTCTTGTCGAAGACGAATATATCCAGCTCACGCGCCGCCTCCAGCGCCACCCGGTCGCGGATCAATATACCGTTGGAGGCCCCGATCGAGGTGGAAATCGCCACGACCAGCGGGATCGCCAAACCGAGCGCATGCGGGCAGGCGATCACCAGCACGGACGTCACCCGGTTGAGCACGTCAATATTCCAGCCCTCGGCGATCAGCCAGGCCACGGCCGTCAGTGCGGCCACGCCCAGGGCAATATAGAACAGCCACCCGGCGGCCCGGTCCGCAAGGATCTGCGTCTTGGATTTGGACTGCTGGGCCTCCTCCACCAGGCGCATAATACCCGCCAGCGTCGTCTCATCGCCCACGGCCGTCACTTTCACGCGCAGGCTGCCGTCGCCGTTGATCGTCCCGCTGACGACCTTATCCCCTTCCGCCTTGGATACGGGCTTCGATTCGCCCGTGATCATCGATTCGTCCATACTGGACTGGCCCTCGATGATCTCGCCGTCCGCCGGGGCGCTGGCCCCGGGGCGGATCAGCACAAGATCCTCGTTTTGCAGCTCGGAGACTCTGACGGTCTCGATATTGCCATCAGCGTTCACCCGCTCGGCTGTGTCCGGCAACAATTTGGAAAGCTCATCCAACGCGCCGGAGGCCTGTCGCACACTTCGCATTTCAATCCAGTGGCCCAGCAGCATCACGTCAATCAGCGTGACCAGCTCCCAATAGAAGGAATCGCCCAAACTGAAGATCGTGGAAGCAACGCTGTATAAAAAAGCCACAGCCAATGCCAGCGAGATCAGGGTCATCATGCCCGGCTGCTTGTCCTTCAGCTCTCCCCGAGACATTTTAAAGAATGGCAACCCGCCGATAATAAAAACGATGATTGAGAAAACGGGTACGATCCATTGCGAAAGTGGGAAAGCCGGGGTCGAATATCCCAACCAGCCCTGAACAGTGGGACTGAACACCAACACCGGGATGCTCAACGCCAGGGATATCCAGAATTTCCGTCGGAACATCAGCTCGTGATGAGAGGGTCCGCCCTTCTTTTGATTGTCGCCATGGTGGTGCTGACTATGTTCATTTTCATTTTCCCCATGAGACATTTCCTTATGATTATCCATTTAATCCGCCTTTTGATTATTGATGAATGACTTTATTATGATTCTGAATAATAGTCGAGACGGTCAAGCGCCGCTGGACGGTTTCTTGTTATTTCTGGCCTGGGTTGCGTCCCTGCACTTGTATGGCCCGTTATGGCAACCCATTAAAGCCGCTCCTGCGCCGGCTGACAAGGATCGGTGGCAGCGATAATATCGATCCGGCCGGCCACGCGCGGGAACGCGCCCTTGCCTGGAGGCTGATGGATTGATACCTTCGAGGCCCATTACAGGCTTACGCTGCCGGCAGATTGGCCGTGACCAGGGGCAAGACCCGGTCAATATACCTTTCGGGACCGCCCTGATCCGGGTCCTGACTCCAATGCTCCGCCAGGCCGTAAATCGTCCAGCTGGTCGCCACAGCAGCCGATTTTTTATCCCGCACCCCCTCCACTTCTTCCAGCCACATCTCAATCAGATCCTGGATCTGGCGACGAACCTGCTTTTCCACGATCAGTTCAAATTGGCTGTTCGCCAATTTACATTCCGTACTTGAATCCCGGATGAATTGGCAAACCGTCCGCAATAAGGCCTTCAGGTTCTCGCGGCTGTAGTGGCAGACGTTTAGCGCATTTTGCTCCAGTTCCGCCTCAAATATCATCTGCAAAGCGGCGTTCAACAGGTCAAATTTATCCTGGTAATGGGCATAAAACGTCGTGCGGTTGATCCCCGCCCGCTCTGTGATCTCCTTAACCGTGATGGATTTGAAGGCCTTCTCACTCAATAACGCTCTAAACGCATCCAGGATATAGGATTGGGTGCGTCTGACCCGGGGGTCCAGTTCTTTCTCTATCACGCTCATTTCCATCAAATTCACTCCTGTGTTGCTTAAGCAACAAAAAACAAATTCCGTGGCTTGACTCCAATTAACAACACGAGTCTAATTAACAACAGTTACCGTTTATCCAACACTTGTATCTTATTATACGTGACAGAAATGGTCAAGCAATTAAATATAGAAAGAGAAAGAAATGAAAATGCAAAAATGGATCAACCAACCCGCCAAGCAACCTCCCAACGAGGCTTATACAAAGTTAGCCAGTGATGAACAGATTAAACGGGCCAGCAAGGCGCTGGAGAAAAACGGCATTCCGTCGTTCGTTGCAGAGACTGCCGAGGAAGCCAAGGCGAAAATCTTCGAGCTCATTCCCGAAGGCGCAGAGGTTTTTACTGCCACCTCCCAGACGCTGGCACACCTGGCGGGCGTGTTGGACGAATTACCAGAGCGCTACGAATCCGTACGTGCTAAGTTAGCCAAAATGGATCCAAAAACCCAAAACCGAGAGATGGTCATCATGGGTGCGATACCGGATTATATGGTCGGCAGCGTGCACGCCGTCACCGAAACGGGCAGCGTCCTGATCGCCTCCAACACCGGCAGCCAGTTGGCCGGCTATGCCGCCAGCGCAGCCCACGTGATCTGGGTCGTCAGCACAAAAAAGATCGTCCCGGATATTGAAGAAGGGATTAACAGGATCTACGAATACACCTACCCCCTCGAAGATCAACGAGCCCAGGAGGCGTATGGCGGCATGCACAGCAATGTCAGCAAGCTGCTAATCGTCAACCGTGAGATCATGCCTGACCGGACCAAGGTGATTTTCGTGAAAGAAAAGCTGGGCTTCTAACCTCCCCGTTCCCCACTTTGGTGGGCATACCATCTACCAAAAACAGAGATGCCCGAATGAGCATCTCTGTTTTCTTGTTGGGTTAGGCCCGTCCAGCTAAGGTGTTGCCGGCGCCTTTGGCATCATCCGCTCTACTTCATTCGCCCCATCCGCATAGAAATCCTTTTCCTCCGGGGCAAGCTGGTGGAGCACACGCAGGAATTCCCCGGCGTGGACCCGTTCTTCGTCGGCGATGTCCTTGAGGACCTTGATCGCAAGCTCATTATCGGTTGAATCCGCGAGCTGCATATAAAGCTGGATGGCTTCATATTCAGCCGCCACCATGAAACGCATGGCGCGGATCAATTCTTCATCGGTCAACTTCCTGTCGTTCTGCAATACGGAAAATGGTGTAGAAAATGTTGGCATGGTTTTCCTCCAATCTAGAAACTTTGTTATTCTTTCCCTCTTTTTAGCTTACCCGATCCGTCAAACAGTTATAAAACGCTACCAAGTGGGGAAAAATAAGATGTTCGGTTTAATTCAGTTGCAATATCAGAGTCCAACCCTCGCCGGATTGCTCCGCCCCGTCTCGAATTGGAAGGCTCGCCGTCAGAGTTGGCATACCGGCCCAGGGGTAGGTCATTGTATTGCCATCTACGACGATCACGACCGTTTGCTCTCCTTCCATTTCCAGGTACAGGTTGAGCGTCCCTGGCGCTTCTGCCCCAACGCAAGTCCCGCTGATCTGCAGATCCCCGTCGAACTGCACCGAAAAGCTCCCCCACTCCGCTTCCAGCACATCCTCGTAGAACGTCATCTGGCCGCCACCTTCGACGAGATAGACCTCGCCGTCCTTTCTCACCTCAAAGGGAATTCTGGCCATTGTGTAAGGTTCCAGGCCGACGGCCTCCGACGGCCCAACCAGGAGCTGCAGATCGACCGAGCCCGACAGCCCCTTGCAGAGGTTCTCTCCCGGCGGCTCCACACCGCCGCCTGGCAGTATGGTCGGCGTCGGCGTCGGTCCATCCGCGCCGCCCTCAATCCCAAGCGATGAGAGCAGGTTGCAGCCCATTGTCGATACGCAAACGGATAGGATAAGAATCCATACCCCCAACCTCTTCCTCTGAGCGAACATGGTTCCCTCCAGTCTCTCCAGATATCAAAGATTATGTTGAAATTGTGGTGATAATCCCATCATAATCAATTTACACGCGTTTTTCAAATGCAAAATGATTTTGTAATAAATTCGAGCACCCCCGGCCCAATACCCACTAAAACGAAAAAAGCCCTGCCCGGGCTTTTCTCTTACCAGTATGAAGGGTGCCTGAAGGGACTCGAACCCTCAACCTCCGCGTCCACAGCACGGCGCTGCCACCATTGAGCTACAGGCACCATATCGAGCATTTATTCTATCATATCAACCTGTGGATGGCAAGAATTTCCTAACCTGTCCAGCCATTTCTTCGCGCTTAACCAAAACCTGATCCCGGGTCTTCAAATTCTTCACTGCGACCTCGCCTGCTGCGATCTCATCCGGGCCGAGGATCACGGCCACAGGGATATCCAGCTTGTCGGCATATTTAAATTGCTTACCGAGTTTATCCGCTTCGGGATAAAACACTGTGCGGAAGCCGGCCTCGCGCAACGCAACGGCCGCCTTCATCGATTCGGGCAGGGTTGCCTCATCGAATACGGTCACGATCACCTGCGGCTTCTCGCCCAGGTCGGCCGGGATCACACCGGCATCGCGCAGAACCAGTTCGATCACCACATCGCCCATGGCGAAGCCCACCCCCGGCAGCTCATTGCCGCCCACGTCCGCCACGAGGTTGTCATAGCGCCCCCCGCCGAAGATCGCCCGGGACTGCCCGCCGACTTCAAAGGCCTCGAAGACCGTACCGGTGTAGTAGTCCAGCCCGCGGATCACGCGGGGGTTATACTGCACGTAATCCTGGATACCAAAGGTCTGGAGTAGATCGAAGAATTCAACCAGCTCCTCCGATTCTTTCCAGAGATCATTATTATTCAGCAGTACCAAAAGCTGGTCCGCCTGCTCGGGCGTCAGCCCTGTTTCAACGGCATAGTCCCGCCATTCCTTTTCAGAAAGCTTATCGAGTTTATCCACCACCCGGAAGACCTGTTTGCGCAGTTGCTTCGGGATCTCTAATTTGGAAAAGGCCTCATCCATCAGCCGGCGGTTGTTGACATAGATCTTCACCTGGTCCGGTGTCAGGCCGGTTTCCTTTAAGAAGGTCGCGGCAACAGCCACCAGTTCGGCGTCGCCCGCCCCCGTCCCCACCCCCACCAGGTCAATGTTCCATTGGAAAAATTCCCGCGTGCGCCCCCGCTGCGGATTCTCATAGCGCCACATGGGGCCAATGGCCCACCAGCGCAGCGGCAGCGGCAATTCATACTGCTTCTGGGCCACCATGCGCGCCAGGGTCGGCGTCAGCTCCGGCCGCAGGGTCAATTCCTCGTCACCGCGGGAGGTGAACACAAAAGACTGCTCTTTCACCAGCTCTTCGCCCGATTTCGCAGCGTAAAGTTCCAGGAACTCCAGGCTGGGTCCGTCATATTCCTGATACCCAAACCGCGTCGAGACATCCCGGATGATGTCAAACAGCCACCGTCGGACGGCCATCAGATCGGGATAAAAGTCTCGGGTACCCTTCACACTGCGCACAATATCGGTCATAATCACCTCTTCTGGTTCTTTTTGTCATAGTATAACACCTACATTTTACCTGTTTCAGTGCCGGAGTTGAATTTAGACTAAGAATTTCTTCAATTTTACGATAAAATAGAGCAGTGGTACAGACAATAAAGCAAAGGTCATTATGAAATTAACTAAACTCATCCAATTGATTCATGGGGAAGCCCTGACCGATCAGGACCTGTCCGACAAAGAGGTCGCCGGCGCGATGGGCGCGGACCTGATGAGTGACGTCCTCGCATCGATCCAACCGGAAGCTGCCCTGCTGACCGGCCTCTGCAATCCGCAGGTCGTCCGCACGGCGCAAATCGCCGATATTCGAGCCATCGTTCTCGTCCGCGGGAAGAATCCCGCCAATGAAACGATCAGGCTGGCCAAGGAAGAGCAGATCCCCCTGATCACCACAACCCTGGGCTTATTTGAAGCCTGCGGCATCCTTTATGGCGCCGGACTGACAAGCCTGGAAAACCAAGCGCAAGACGATTGCTCAGACTGAACTGACTCATTATGGCAACCAAACACCCCATTATTTCAGACGCAGACGCAGAAACCATCACCAGGGTAGAGGAACTGGCGTATGAGCTTCGTATTCGCGAAGTCATGACCGAAGACGTCCTCTGCCTATCGCCTGATCTGGAAATGGAAAAGGCGCTGGACATCTTCCAAAAGGATCGGATTTCCGGCGCGCCTGTTATCAAAGACGACGCCCTGATCGGTATCATCAGCATCGAGGACCTGATCCATTCCCTGCGTGAAAACCGGCCGGGTTCGATCGTTCGCGATTATATGTCAGAAGATGTCATTTCTGTCCACGAGTTCGATCCCGTTGTCGAAGCGTTAAAAACTTTTTCCCGTACCAAATTTGGCCGCCTCCCCGTTCTGGATGAAGACAACCACTTGGTCGGGATCATCACCAAAGGCGACATCAGCAACGGTCTGCTGGTCGCCCTCCAGCGGGATTATCACGCCGAAGAGCTGATCCGGTACCGCGCCAGCCACCTCTTCGAGGACATCGTCTCCGACCGTACGAGCCTGATCCTGCGATACGACATCCTCAAAGGCGACTTCGTCCACGGCGGCAACGCCTCGAGCAATATCAAACGAGCGCTGCTGCGCCTGGGGGCCTCACCTCAAATCGCCCGGCGCTGCGGGATTGCCATTTATGAAGCGGAAATGAACCTGATCATCCACACCAACCACGGCGGCACCATCCGGGCAGAGATCGAACCGCATAAGATCACCATGGAAGCCTATGACGACGGTCCCGGCATCAAAGATGTCGAGCTCGCCATGCGCCCAGGCTATTCCACCGCCACAAATGAAGTGCGCGAGATGGGATTCGGCGCCGGCATGGGCCTGGTGAATATCAAACGTTGTGTCGATGAGATGAAGCTGATCTCCTCCCTCAAACGGGGCACCAACCTCTACATGATCATCTTCCTCGGGAATACCGACCAGGATCCAAATACTGTCGGGTGACTCACTCGTCTCATTAATAACAAAGAAGGCCACTATGAAATTGAATCAGATCATCGAAGATCTGGCGCTCATCCCTCTCACTCCCCAAGATAAGATTAATAACGTCGATGTCGAAAGCGGTTATTGCTCGGACCTGCTGAGTTGTGTGATGGCCGGGGCCGAATCCGGCAGCGTCTGGATCACGCTGATGGCGCACGGCAACATCGTGGCAGTCGCCGCCCTGCTGGACCTGGCTGCGATCATCATCACCGAAGGCGCCCAGCCCGAAAACGACACCATCACCCTGGCTGAAGAAAAAGGGATCACGCTGCTCTCCACCTCCAAAGACAATTTCCATGTTGTTGGGAAACTCTGGGAAATGGGCTTGCGCGCCAAACAAGAATAATTCCAAAGAAAGACCACTTTGAAACTTTATCGGGCTGAGCTGCACGTCCATACCGTCCTCTCTCCCTGTGCGGGGGTCGAAATGATCCCGCCGCTGATCGTGCGCGAAGCCCTCTCGCAAGGCCTGAACCTGATTGCCATCACAGACCACAACGCCAGCGAAAATGTCGCCGCTGTGATCACCGCAGCCAGCGATGAGGACCTGACGGTGCTGCCCGGGATGGAACTACAAACGGAAGAAGAAATCCATTCGATTTGCCTTTTCGATACCCTCGACCAACTCCAGGCTCTGCAGGATATCGTCGACGAGACCCTGCCGGACGTCCCCAATGAAATTGAATTCTTCGGTGAGCAGTTCGTCGTGGATGAGACCGGTGATTTCATCCGCCGCAAAGAACGCCTGCTGATCAATTCCACCCGCCTCAGTCTCGAAGAAGCTTTTCAGGCTGTGACCGATTTAGGCGGACTTTTCATCCCCGCTCATGTGAACCGGGAAGCCTTCGGCCTGATCTACCATCTGGGTTTCGTTCCACCCAACCTCGACCTGACCGCAATTGAGATCTCCCGCCATATCTCACCGGAAGACGCAGTGCAGAAATATCCCCAATTGGCGAATTATCCCCTCATGCAAAGCGGTGACGTTCATTACTTATCCGATTTTTTAGGCATAAACCGCTTTGAAATGGCGGATGCCAGCGTTTCAGAGCTGAAAAAAGCCTTTTTAGGCCTGGAAGGACGCAGATTCTGGTTGAAAACGGCTTTTGACGATTCTCTCCCTTAAATATGACATTTAGATATTGACCAGATCGCGAAGTGGGATTAAACTCATTTGTGGTTAATTTCACAAACGCACCTTCACCGCGCCTGTTAACCCAAATTATTATTGGAGCAGACCTTAATGCTAAAGACTTTAGAAAAAATCCCTCCAGAAGATCCGCTGAACGATCCGGCACAACGAAACATCATCGACGGGATCCTTAACGAAAATAAAGACCTCCCCGGCTCGACGATGGTTGTGCTTAACAGCTTACAGGAAGAAATCGGCTTCATATCCCCTGCCATGCAGGTCTATGTTGCCGAAGAACTGGAAGAACCCATCAGCCGCATCCACGGTGTCGTCTCCTTTTATTCTTTCTTCACAACCACCCCGAACGGAAAACACACCATCAAATTCTGTGTCGGGACGGCTTGTTATGTTGGCGGAATCAACCAGATCATCGAGAAGGCCAAGCAGATCCTCGGGATCGAACCCGGTGAGACCACCGAAGATGGGCTGATCACTTTGGAACTTTGTCGCTGTGTAGGCGCCTGCAGTCAGGCGCCGGTGGTCGTGGTCGATGAGCAAGTCCACGGCCGCGTCAAGCCGAACCGTTTTCCGAAGGTCATCCAGGAAATCAAATCCGAGGACGAATAACTTGCGGGAACTAGCCCTTCATATCCTCGATATCGCTGAGAACAGCATTTCCGCCGGAGCCACCTGCATCCGGATCGCTGTAGATGAGAACCTCAGAGATGACCTGCTCGAGATCGTGATCGAGGACAATGGCAAAGGCATGGATGCTGAGACATTGGCGAGGATCACAGATCCCTTTGTGACCTCCCGCACCAGCCGCAGCGTCGGACTCGGGATCCCCTTCTTCAAAGCCGCTGCGGAGGCCTGCGAGGGACGGTTCCTGATCCAATCACAACCCGGCCATGGCACCAAGGTGGACGTGGTTTTCAAACACAGCCATATCGACCGGATGCCTCTCGGCGACCTCGTCAGCACCTTACTAACCCTGATAATCGGCACCCCGGAGATCCATTGGATCTTCGAATATTGTGTCGATGGCAACAAATTCGTCTTTGACGATGCGCCAATCAAAGCAACCCTGGATGGGGTCCCCCTCTCAGAACCGGTCGTGATGAAATACATCCGGGAAAGTTTGCAGGAAGGCATCAGCGACGCCCGTCAGAAAGCAAAGACCGCTGTCAACTAACGAAATTAATCTTACAGGAGCAAATTATGCCTACAGTCAAATCTTTAGATGATCTCAAGAAAATCAGGGAAGAAGCACTGAAGAAACAACAGCTCAAAGAAACTTCCGGCAAAATTGAAGTGGTCGTCGGCATGGGCACCGTCGGTATCGCCGCGGGTGCACGCGAGACCCTCAAAGCTATTCTCGAAACCATCGAGGAAAAAGAACTGCACGAGATCGTGGTGCGCCAGACTGGCAATATCGGCCTCGATTCATTCGAACCCATCGTCCAGGTAATCCAGCCTGGTGAAGAAAAAGTCACCTATGCCAAAGTCACCCCTGAAATCGCCCGCCGCATCATGGAAGAACACGTTGTTGGCGGTGAAATTGTAAAAGAATATCAAATCGAAGGTTAGCGCACGGCGCCTAACCCAATCTTGAAGGTAATTTTTAAATGGCTTATTTCCGTTCACATGTCCTCGTCTCTGCTGATCCGGTATGCGTCGAAAAAGGCGCATACGACCTGATCCGCGCGCTTCAGGATGAAATCGTAAAACAAGGTCTGGTCGATGAAGTCGAAGTTTTGGAGACCGCCCGCATCGGCGATCCCAAAGTCGATGGCCCCGACCTGATGGTTTACCCCGAGGCCGCGCACTACACCAATCTATCGGTAAACGATGTTCCTTTCCTCGTGGAAGAACAGTTTCTCAAAGGACGTGTTGCTGAACAATTTATCCGTGAAGAAGTCGTCGATACGGATGAAGAGCTCTCCGCCCCCAAAACCAAAGAGGTCCGGATCGTTCTCAAGAACATTGGCGAAATTGATCCGCTCAACATTGAAGAATACATCGCTCGAGATGGTTATATGGCATTGGGGAAAGTCCTCACTGAGATGACGCCCGAAGAGACGATCCAATTGATCCTTGATTCCGGCCTGCGCGGCCGGGGCGGCGCCGGCTTCCCCACCGGGTTGAAGTGGCGCTTTATCCGCGCTGCCGAAGGCGACCAGAAATACATGATCTGCAACGCCGATGAAGGCGACCCCGGGGCTTTTGCCAACCGGCGCGTCCTCGAAGGTGATCCCCATTCCGTGGTGGAAGGCATGATCATCGGCGCATATGCCGCCGGCTCATCCCAGGGCTATATCTACTGCCGCGCGGAATACCCCATTGCTGTCCGCACAATGCGGACTGCCATCGACCAGGCGCGGGAACTCGGCCTACTCGGCGAAAACATCATGGGTACCGACTTCTCCTTCGACCTCGAAGTCCGAATGGGCGCCGGCGCATTTGTTTGCGGTGAGGAAACCGCACTAATGGCCTCCATCGAAGGTCGTCGCGGCGAACCCCGTCCGCGGCCCCCCTTCCCCGCCCAAAAGGGTCTCTGGCAGCAGCCTTCCAACATCAATAACGTGGAGACCTACGCCAACGTCCCACAAATCATCCTCAAGGGTGCGGATTGGTTTGCCAGCCTGGGATATGAGAAGAGCAAAGGGACCAAAACCTTCTCCATGGCTGGCGACGTCAAAAACACCGGCCTGATCGAAGTCCCCTTTGGAATAACCTTACGCGAGATCATTTATGATGTCGGCGGTGGGATCAAGGAAGATAAAGCCTTCAAGGCTGTCCAGACCGGCGGCCCCATGGGCGGCTGTCTGCCAGAATCAAACCTCGACCTGCCTATGGACTACGAAGCGCTGGCGCAAGCCGGTTCGATCCTGGGCTCAGGCGGCCTGGTGGTCATGGACGAAGACACTTGCATGGTTGACATCGCCCGTTTCTTTATGGAATTCACGCAGGACGAATCCTGCGGTAAATGCACCCCCTGCCGGGTGGGCACCCGCCGAATCCTGGAAATCCTTACCCGGATCTGCGAAGGTAATGGCAAGCCTGACGACATCGATACCCTCCGCCATCTTTGTGACCAGATCAACGAGAACAGTCTCTGCGGCCTGGGCAAAGGCGCACCGAACCCTGTCAAGAGCACCCTGGAACATTTCCTCGATGAATACGAGGCTCATATCTACGAAAAACGCTGCCCGGCTAAAGTCTGCAAGGCGCTGATCCGCTTTGAAATCCAGGACGACCCCTGCACCGGCTGCACGCTCTGTGCTCGAAACTGCCCCGTTGACGCCATCTCAGGCGAACGGCGCCAGACGCATGTGATTGACCCTGATATCTGCATAAAATGCGGCATCTGCGAGCAACTCTGTCCATACGATGCCATCGAAGTCATGTGACACATTAACGTCCACTACAGAGGAGGAAGGTAATGCCAGTTGAAGCCAAAGAGGGACAGGATGTTCGCCAACTTGTGCGGACACTTGTCAAGGAGCAAGGCGATGAGAAAGCCGAACTCATCCCCATTTTGCACGAAATTAATGGTGCGATAGGTTATATCTCAGACGACGCGATTGAGGAACTCAGCGAGCAGATGGGAATCCCGACCAGTCACATTTTCTCGGTCGCGACTTTTTACCGGATGCTTTCGACCGAACCCCGCGGCCGCCATGTGATCCAGTTCTGTGAAAGTGCACCCTGCCATGTCGCTGGCGGCCGCCAGGTCTGGCAGAAATTGCAGCAGGAACTCGATCTGGAAAACGGCGATACAAGCGCAGACAACAAATGGACTTTGCTAACAACCAGTTGTCTCGGCGTTTGCGGTGTTGGCCCGGTAATAATTATCGACAGTGATATCTACGGCAACGTGACCCCCAATCAGGTGCCCGAGATATTGGGTCAATACGAATAGGAGCCACCTCATGAAAGCAATTCGTTCAATGGTTTTGGTGTCCGGCGATCAGGACAGTCTCGATCACGGCGCCATGGATGTGTTTACAACCCTCCAACAGCAATTATCGGAGTTTGGACTGGAAGAAGAAATTTCCGTCTCGATGGTCAGCGATGTCAGCAAACCCGGTCTGGACCCAATGGTCCTGGTTTACCCCGACGCTGTGATTTACGGCCCGGTCAAACCGGAAGATGTTCACAATATTGTCGAAGAACATCTTTATAAGGGCCGCGTTGTGGCAACCAAACAGGTCTCACCTTATGACCTCACCGGTCGGGTGGCCTGGCTTTCCGCCCGTAAAGGCACCCTGCCGGCCGAGAACCGGATCGTGCTCAAGAACGTCGGCCTGATTGACCCTGAAAGTATCGATGACTACATTATCAACGAAGGGTACGAGGCCCTCGGTCAGGTACTCAAGGAAATGACCCCTGAAGAGACCATTGCCGAGATCAAAGCCTCCGGCCTGCGCGGCCGCGGTGGCGCTGGTTTCCCCACCGGTCTCAAGTGGCAATTTGTTTCCGGCGCAAAGGGCGAGAAGAAATATGTCATCTGCAACGCCGACGAAAGCGAACCCGGCACCTTCAAAGATCGTCTGGTGCTGGAAGGCGACCCGCACGCCATCATCGAAGCGATGATGATTGCGGCTTACGCCGTCGGCGCTAACGAAGGTTATGTTTATATTCGCGGTGAGTACGGCTTGGCAATCAGCCGGATGAAGAAAGCCATCGAACAAGCCAAAGCTTACGGCCTGCTCGGTGAGGACATCTTCGGCACTGGTTTCGATTTCGAGCTGCACATTCACGCAGGCGCAGGCGCTTACATCTGCGGTGAGGAAACAGCCCTGATCGAATCGATCGAGGGTAACCGCGGTGAACCCCGGCCCCGCCCCCCCTACCCGACCAACGCCGGTCTCTGGCAAAAACCGACCCTGGTCAACAATGTGGAAACCCTGGCGAATATCCCCGCCATCATCCGCAACGGCGCAGCCTGGTACAAAGCCATCGGCACCCCCTCCAGCCCCGGCACCAAGGTCTACACGATCCTGGGTAACGTGAACGTGACCGGCCTGATTGAGGTCCCCATGGGCATTACCCTGCGTGAGGTCATCGCCATCTATAGCAAAGGCATGAAAAACGGCGCGACCTTCAAGCTCGCCCAAACCGGCGGCTCCAGCGGCTCGATTATCCCGGCCAGCCTGCAGGATACCCCCATGGACTTCGACTCCTTTAGCAAAGCGGGCGTGTCCCTGGGTTCCGGGGCCCTGCTGATCTGCAATGAGGACGTCTGTGTTGTGGATCTGGCCAAAGTTTTGCTCAACTTCTTCCAGTCTGAAAGCTGCGGGAAGTGCAACCCCTGCCGGATCGGTAATAAACGGTCTTTCGAGACCCTTTCAAATATTTCCGAAGGCGTGGGAACGCTGCAGGACCTGGAAGACCTGCAAATGCTGAGCGACCAACTCTACCAACTCTCCAACTGCGGCCTCGGTCAGACCGCCGGATCCCCCCTGCGTGATATTCTGGCACATTTCCGAGCCGAAGTGGAAGCCCATATTAAACTGAAAGTCTGTCCCGCGGGCGTCTGCCCCATGAGCGGCCAACGGGCCTATCAGATCGACTGAATAGATTTAACGGAGTGTCATTATCATGATCAAACTCACAATTGACGGAAAACCTGTTGAAGTTCAGGATGGGACAACCGTTCTGGAAGCAGCTGAAGCAGCAGATGTCTTTGTCCCAACGCTTTGCCATCATCCGCAACTGACGCCTTACGGCGGCTGCCGGCTTTGCATGGTCGAAGTTGAAGGGGCCCGCACACTGCAGCCCTCCTGCACGCTCCCCGCAACGGACGGCATGGTTGTCACCACCACTTCTGAAAAGGTGTTGAAAGCCCGCAAATTCGTGCTCACCCTGATCTTCAGCGAACGCAACCACTTCTGCATGTACTGCCAGGTCAGCGGCGGTGACTGTGAACTGCAGAATCGGGCTTACGATGAAGGCATGACCCACTGGGATCTGCAGCCGAACTGGCAGCCTTACGAGGTGGACGCCTCGCATCCCTTCATGGTGCTGGATAACAACCGCTGCATTCTCTGCCGCCGCTGCGTACGCGCCTGCGGTGAATTGGTTGGCAACGATACGCTTGGTTTCGAAGAGCGCGGCGCCAACTCTTTCCTGGTGGCGGACTATGATGTGCCCCTCGGCGAGAGCACCTGTATCTCCTGCGGCACCTGTGTTCAGATCTGCCCCACCGGCGCCCTCATCGATCGTCAGAGCGCCTATCAAGGTAAGGAAACCGACGTTGAACATCACGTAGGCGTCTGTACCGAATGTTCAGTCGGCTGCACCCGGGATGTACTCACCCGCGATAACCGGCTCGTCCGGATCGAAGGTGAATGGGCCGCCCCGCTCAACCAGGGCCTGCTCTGCGAATACGGCCGTTTCCTGCCGCTGGAAGATGAACGCGCCCGCCTGCTCACCCCGCTGGTCCGCAAGGATGGCAGTCTGAAAGCCGCCACCTGGGACGAAGCGATCGAAGCCGCCGCCGAAGGCCTCGGCAAAGGCAGGGGCCTGGCTGCGCTGGCTTCCACCCGCCTGCCAGCAGAAGACCTCGCAGTCTTCAAATCCTTGTTTGCGGACAAACTCGATGCCGAAATCGTCACCAGCCTGGAAGAAGGCGCAGCGACCGCTTCACTGGCCGCACTGGCCGAGAAACTCGGCAAGCCTTTCGAATCCAGTCTGGATGTGCTCAAAGACACCGACGCAGTACTCTCATTGGAACTGGACCTGGTCGATGAACATCAAGTTGCTGGTTTCTTCGTCAAACGCCAAATCCAAGACGGCACAAAATTGTTCGTCGCCGGTGAGAAGGACAACGCACTGGCAGAGAAGGCCAAGGCGCTCTTGACGCTCAAACCCGGTGAGGAAGCAGCCTTCCTTGAAATGCTGCTGATCGCCCTTGAAAATGGCGCTGAGGATGTCGCACTTACAAAAGCCATTGAGGCACTGAAATCGGCCGAAAAGCCTGTCATCGTTTACGGCGAGACCTTCGCCGCAAATGCTGACGAGAAAACACTGGAAACCCTGTTGAAGGTTGCGGATAAGCTAGACGCAGCCCTGGTGGGTGTGAAAGGCCAGGCGAACAGCATGGCCGCCGCCCAACTCGGTCTGGAAGCTCCCTTCAAGGCTAACGGTTATAAATCTGCGGTGGTCGCTCTCGGCGATGAGGCTCCCTCCCAGCGGCTGGTCAAGGCCCTCGAAGAGGTGCCCTTTGTGGTCGCTATGGCAGCCTACGGCTCTCAGATCACCGGCAATGCCAATGTGGTGCTGCCAGTGACGATGTGGGCAGAGCAATCCGGCTCTTACCTGAGCCTGGACGGTCGGCTGCAAACAGCCGAGAAAGCTTTAGATGCCCCCGATGGTGTGCTGACGTCGCTGGAGACCTTGCTGAAGGTCGCCGAAGCCATGTCGGTGGAACCCAATCAGGACTGGAAAACCAGCCTGATGGACCGTGTTCCTACCGTCGAGATCCAAGAAGCCTGATCCCGCCATCATTTAGCGGTTGAAATTGAAAGGATTGAACAATGTCAAAACCTAAAGTCGCAACGGATTGGCTGTGCGGATGTGCTGGATGTCACATGTCGCTCCTGGACATTGACGAGAGAATTCTCCAGGTGGTTGAGTTAGTCGATCTGCGCGCCACCCCAATCACTGATTTGAAAGAACCCGACAAGGATGGCGTAACCGTGGGCATCCTTGAAGGTGGAATCAATAACACCTACAATGAAGAAGTTGCCAAACGGATGCGGGAACGCTGCAAGATCCTGGTCGCCCTGGGCGATTGTGCGGTCTTCGGCGGCGTCCCAGCCATGCGGAACTTCTGCGGTGTTGATGCCGCCCTCAAACGGGCTTATATTGATACCGAAAGCACGGATTCGGAAGGGATTATCCCCTCCGATCCTGAACTGGCAACGATGACCCGCGTACGTGCGGTTCACGAAGTGGTACCCGTTGACCTGCATATTCCCGGTTGCCCGCCGGATGCAGACGTCATCTTTTATGCCCTCGCGGAACTGGCGCAAGGCCGGATCCCGGACATCAAAGGTGAAAAACTCCACTGGCACTAGGAGGAATGAATAATGGTAACTGAAAAGATCACAATCGAACCCGTAACCCGGATCGAAGGTCACGCCAAAGTGACCATCCAAATAAATGAGGATGGCAGCGTTGACCGAGCTCGGTTCCACGTGAACGAATTCCGCGGCTTCGAGAAGTTCTGCGAAGGCCGGATGTATTTCGAAATGCCACAGATCACCCCGCGCATTTGCGGGATCTGCCCTGTGAGCCATCACCTCGCTTCGGCCAAAGCCGGCGATGCGTTGATGGGCGTCACGCCCCCCAAGCCAGCCTCCCTGCTGCGTGAGTTGATGCATATGGGTCAGATCATCCAGAGCCACGGCATGCACTTCTTTGAGTTGGCCGGCCCGGACCTGATCCTTGGCTTTGACGCCGACCCCGCCACCCGCAACGTGGTAGGCTTGATCGGTGCTGACCCGGACCTGACCGTTCGCGCGGTTGAATTGCGCAAATTCGGCCAGGATATCATCTACCAGGTTGGCGGCCGCCGGATCCATCCCAACTTTGCCGTTCCCGGCGGGGTCAATCGTGCACTGACCGCTGAGAAACGTGACCATATGCTGGCAGGCATTGACCATGCTCTGGAAACAACCCAAATCGGCATCGAGCTGGTCAAAAATTGGGCTGAAGCCAATATCGCCGATATCGAGAAATTCGCCGTCTTTGACACAGGTTATTTCGGCCTGGTGACCCCCAAGAACGGGCTGGAACTCTATGATGGCAAAATCCGCCTTGTCGATAAAGACGGCAAGGAACTGGAACGCTTCGACGCCCAAAACTATCTGGACATCATCGCCGAACGCGTTGAAAACTGGTCCTATCTCAAATTTCCCTATTACAAGAAGCTGGGCTATCCGGAAGGCGTCTATCGCGTGGGGCCTTTAGGTCGTCTGAACGCCATCGACCACATCGATACCCCGATGGCGCAGGCTGAATTCGAAGTTTATCAGCAAATCAACGGTGGCAAACCCGTTCCGCAGACCCTGTACTACCACTACGCCCGTCTGATTGAGACCCTGTTCGCCGTTGAACGGGCCCGGGAATTACTCGAGGATCCCGACCTGCTCGGCAAGGACATCCTCAACACCAAGCACGACTTCCAGGGCGAAGGCGTCGGCGTGATCGAAGCGCCCCGCGGCACCCTGTTCCATCACTATTGGGCTAAACCCAACGGCCAGCTTGAACGCGTGAACCTGATTGTCTCCACCGGCCATAATAACTGGGCCATGAGTAAAGCGGTTGATTCCGTCGCCAAGACCTATGTAAAAGGCCCCGAGGTCCAGGAAGGCATGCTCAACCGGGTTGAGGCTGCCATCCGCGCCTACGACCCCTGCCTATCCTGCTCCACACACGCCATCGGCCAGATGCCGATAAAGATTGACGTGTTGGACGCCAACGGCGCTACCACCCAAACGCTCAAGCGCGACTAGGTTCGGCATACACCACGTAAAATCCCCCTCTTTTCTGGTCTCCGGGAAAGAGGGATTATTTTCAGCGGTAATTTAAGAAGGGTTGGCAAATGCAAGCAGATACCCTCATCATTGGCTACGGCAACGCGGACCGTCAGGACGACGGCGTCGGCTGGCACATCATTCGCAATATTGCCCAGCGACTGGGTCAAGACGTCCCAAATGACCCCGGCGCGGCGATTGAAGTCATATCAGAAAAGGTGGACCTGCTCTTCATCCTACAGATCTACCCCGAATTAGCGGAAACCCTTTCATATTACAAGCGGGTTTGCTTCGTGGATGCCCATACCGCCGATATCCCCGACCCGATCTCTTGGACTGAACTTGACCCCGAGTATGAGAAATCACCCCTTACCCACCATATGTCACCAAGGACGGTCCTCTCCATAGCCGGCACTATTTATGGCAAACAACCGCACGCGATCCTGGTGTCAGTACGGGGTTATTCGTTCCAGTTTGAGCGTGATCTGAGCCCACAGACCGCCACCCTGACGAAAGAGGCCACCGAGCGGATCTGGACCTGGGTTAATAATTCAACGGCTGAAAATGGCGCGTGACTGTTGTCACTTAGGCATAATGACATAATACAATGTCAAATTTTAGTGTTCAGAAGTATTTTTAACCTGTAGGAGTTGGCATTACCGGACCAATAACTAAAGGAAACAATGCTTAATCAAGCGGACATCACCAACGCCATAAAATCCATCCCCTGGTTTTTCGAACTGAAACCGGAGAGTGTTCACAGTTTAACGTCCATCGCCAAAATCCGTTCTTTCGAGGCCAGAGAAGTGATCTTTGTCGAAGGAGAACAGCACCCTTTCCTATATGTGATCATGGAAGGTAAAGTCCAACTTGAAAGTTTCATTCCCGGCAAGGGCACGCAACCCATCTCCACCGCAGAATCGCTGGACGTGATCGGCTGGTCCAGCATGACCCCGGTCGTCCGCCAAAAGACGAGCACCGCTCGTGCGGTGGAGCCCGTTATCACGCTGGCGTTTGGCGCTGAAAACCTGATGGAACTATGCGAAACCGATTGTGATCTTGGCTTCATTATTATGCGACGATTGTCCAATGTCGTCGCTTCTCGTTTCCTCACCCACCGTTTACATCTGCTGGAGTTGATCTCCGCCCAGGGTGACTGATCCCTTTTGTGTGTCCCTTTTGCGTACAATTTTTATCATAAAAGTATTATAATTAACCAATGCACGAATTGTCCGTAACTGAGAGCGTGCTGGAGATTGCCTGCAAGCACGCCGAACAAGCCCAGGCAAAACAGGTCACCGATATTCATCTGGTGATCGGTAAGCTGTCAAGCATTGTCGACGATTCGGTCCAATTTTATTGGGATTTCATCAGCAAAGGGACAGTCTGCGAAAACGCCACACTGCACTTCAAGCGCATCCCCGCTGAATTGGTTTGCCTGAATTGCGACACCCATTACACCCTAGAGGATGATTTGACCCCCTGCCCCAATTGCCAAAGCGCACGGATTAGAGTGGTCGCAGGGGAAGAATTCAACCTCGACAGTATAGAAATACGGAAATGAGACATGCCTAAAAAACGGGTAAAGATTGTTGAAAAAATCATGGACGCCAACGACCGCCTGGCAAATCAAAACCGCCAGCGCATTGATGATGCTGGCGCTTATTCCCTCAATATCATGGCTTCGCCCGGCGCGGGGAAGACCACGTTCATTCTGAGTACCATTGCCGCGCTCCAACCCAAGGGCATTCAACTCGGCGTGATCGAAGGCGATACAGCCCCCGTGACGATTGACGCGGACAAGATCAACGCCGCCGGTATGCCTGCCATCCAGATCAACACAGGCGGCGACTGCCACCTGGACGCGATCATGGTCGAGAACGCCCTGACGCAAATGGATCTGGAACCGCTCGATCTGCTGATCGTGGAAAACGTCGGCAACCTGATCTGCCCCGCATCTTTCAAACTTGGCACACACAGCAATGTGCTTATCTCCAGCGTTCCCGAAGGGGATGACAAGCCCTATAAATATCCCAATATTTATCGCGGCCTGGAAGTCCTGATCATCAACAAGACCGACCTGCTGCCCTATATCGACTTCGATATGGATTATTTCCGCAAGGGCGTTGAAATGCTCAACCCCGGCCTCGCCACCTTCGCCGTCTCCTGCAAGACGGGTGAGGGCCTGGATGGCTGGATCGAGTGGATCACGGCTCGGATCTCCAAGTAATCGCATTCTAATGTCTGCAACCAGCCGACATATTCACATCAACGGCATCGTGCAGGGCGTAGGGTTTCGTCCGTTTGTCTATAACCTCGCGATGCAACACAATCTATCTGGTTGGGTCTGTAACTCTGCCAGCGGTGTGGATATTGAAGTGACCGGCGCGCCGCAGGAAATGGCCGCATTTATCGAGGCCTTACCGGATGAAGCGCCGTCCCTGGCGCAGATCGACTCCATAGATACCGAAAAAATCCCGATAGAAACCTTCAACGGCTTCGAAATTGTCCCCAGCCAGGACAGCGCGGCGGATTTTATACCCGTCTCCCCCGATGTCGCCATCTGCGAACAATGTAAATCGGAATTGTTCGACTCCGCAGACAGACGCTTCCGTTATCCCTTTATCAACTGCACAAACTGTGGTCCCCGCTTCACAATCATTAAGGATATCCCCTATGACCGGCCTCTGACAACCATGGCTGGTTTTGAAATGTGCCCCGCTTGTCGGGAGGAATATGAAAACCCCGCCGATCGCCGCTTCCACGCCCAGCCCATCGCCTGCCCCATCTGCGGCCCGCAGGTCTGGCTGGAGGATGTTGACGGAAATAAACTCGTTGAGCGTGAGGAAGCGATTCAACAAGCTCGCACTCAGTTGGCAGAGGGCAAGATCCTGGCGATCAAGGGCTTGGGCGGATTCCACCTGGCTTGCGACGCCAGCAACGAAAGTGCGGTCGCCGCATTACGGCAGCGCAAGCATCGCCCCGGCAAGCCCTTCGCGCTGATGGCCTCCGGCCTGGAAGCGATCCAGCGCTATGTAACGGTGGACCCAGCAGCCAAAGAACTGCTGACCAGCCCTCAGGCGCCGATTGTCCTGATGCCCCGCGTCCCCGACGCGGACCTGGCGGAGAACATCGCGCCGGGCCAAAACCGGCTGGGTTTCATGCTGCCCTATACCCCGCTGCACCTCCTGCTGCTGGAACCAGCCCCGGGCTATCCTCAGGCGCTGGTGATGACCAGCGGCAACCGATCCGAAGAACCCATCATCCGTGAGAACGCGGCCGCGCGGGAACGCCTGGCTGGTATTGCGGATGCCTTCCTGCTTCACGACCGGCCGATCCACATGCGGATTGATGACTCGGTTTACACCACAGTCCAGAACAAGCCCTACCCGGTCCGTCGTGCCAGAGGCTACGCCCCCAATCCAATCCGACTGGAAAAAACACTGCCGAAAGTTCTGGCCGTCGGCCCCCAGATGAAAAATACCTTTTGCCTGACTAGAGACCGCTACGCCTTCCTGAGCCACTATATCGGTGAGATGGAAAACTGGGAAACGCTTCAGGATTACGAGGCAGCAATACTTCATTATGAGACCCTCTTCCGCATCCACCCCGAGGTGATCGGCTACGACCTGCACCCGGACTACGCGTCAACCCGCTACGCGCTTGATCGCGCCGACCGGGATGATCTGCCCGCGATTGCCATCCAGCATCACCACGCCCACCTGGCTGCCGGCCTGGTGGAGAACAAGTTGCCCCCGGATCAGACCGTCGCCGGATTGATTTTCGACGGCACCGGTTACGGCACGGATGACACCATTTGGGGCGGCGAAGCGCTCCTCGGCAGCTGTGCCGGTTTCTCGCGGCCTTTCTGCCTGCAACCCATTCCATTGCCGGGCGGCGAGGCCAGCATCCGTAAACCCGCTCGAATAGCCCTGAGCCTGCTCTGGGCTTATGATTTGCCCTGGGACGAAAGGCTGAACCCCGTCCGGGCGCTGCCGCCGCTGGAACGCGAAGCCCTGCAGCATCAGCTGGAGAGCGGAATCAACACTCCCCTTAGCTCTTCCATGGGCAGGCTATTTGATGCCGTCTCAGCGCTGCTGGGCGTCCGTGAGGCCATCTCCTACGAAGCGCAGGCCGCCATCGAGCTGGAAGCCGTGGCAGACCCTGACGAATTGGGGTATTATCCCTGGCAGATAGACGGCGACAAGATCAACCTGCGCTTAATGCTGGATGCTTTGTTGGTGGACCTCGCAAACAAGGAAGCCCCCCCCCTGATCGCAGCTCGGTTCCACAACACCCTCGCCCGGCTATCCCTGGACCTCGCAAAGCGGATCCGGGAACAATTTAATATCCGTCAAATTGTGCTTTCCGGCGGTGTGTGGCAAAACCTGCGATTACTGGAGACCACGATTGAGCTACTGCAAGACAACGGCTTCACGCCGCTGATCCACCGGCAATTGCCGCCCAATGACGGTTGCGTGGCCTTCGGCCAGGCGATGATCGCCGCATACTGGTATACGCATCAAAAGGAGTGAAATATGTGCCTGGGAATCCCCGGAAAAATCGAATCCATCTATGACAATCACGGCACCAAAATGGCGAAGATCGACTTCGGCGGCGTGAGTCGCGAAGCCTGCATCGAAGTCATCCCCGAAGCCAAACCGGGCGACTGGACTATTGTCCACGCCGGTTTCGCCCTCAACTTGCTCAGCGAAGAAGAGGCCCGAGAGACTCTGGACATCCTAGCTGAAATGAACGCCCTGGCTGAACTGGAAGATCAGGAACAAAGTGGCTGAGACGCCCCTTCCCGAATTCCTCTCCGGCTATCGAGACGCCGATCGCGTCCGTCAGGTTCTGAAGGATATCCGCAAGACCGTCACCCGTCCCTGGACACTGATGGAGATCTGCGGCGGCCAGACCCACGCCATCATGCAATCCGGGCTGGACCAGGTCCTGCCGGACGAGATCGAACTGGTCCACGGGCCTGGTTGCCCGGTCTGTGTCACCTCGCTCGAGCTGATCGACCAGGCACTTTGGATCGCCCAGCAGCCGGATGTGATCTTCACTTCTTTCGGCGACATGTTGCGCGTCCCCGGTTCCAGGGGTGACTTGTTCTCCGTACGAGCCGAGGGCGGCCAGGTGCGCGTGGTATATTCGCCGATGGACGCGGTCAAAATCGCAGCCGAGAACCCGGAGAAAGAGGTGGTCTTCTTTGCCATCGGATTCGAAACCACCGCGCCCGCCAACGCCATGGCAGTCCTGCAGGCTGAGAAAATGGGTCTGACCAATTTTTCAATCCTGCCGGCTAACGTCCTCGTCCCTCCCGCCATGCACGCCATCCTCTCCAGCCCGCAAAACCGCATTCAAGGTTTCTTAGCAGCGGGTCATGTCTGCGCGGTGATGGGCTATTGGGAATACCCCCCCATCGCAGAGCAATACCAGACACCGATGGCTGTCACGGGCTTTGAACCGCTGGACCTCGTAAGAGGCATTCAGCAGACTGTAGCGATGCTGGAAGAAGGCCGAGTGGCCGTCGAGAATGCCTATGCCCGGATAGTGACCTATGAAGGTAACAAGATTGCCCAGGAGATGCTGTCACAGGTATTCAAGCCCGTGGACCGCAACTGGCGCGGTATCGGCCCCATCCCGCTGAGCGGTTACGGCCTGCAGGCCGCCTATCAGGATTTCGACGCCACCCGGCGCTTCCAGACAGGCGATATCCAGACGGAAGAATCCGAGATCTGCATCGCCGGCCAGGTGCTGCAAGGGATCAAGAAGCCTTCCGAATGTCCTGCTTTTGGCACGCTCTGTACCCCCCAAACGCCGCTGGGGGCGCCGATGGTCTCCTCAGAAGGCGCCTGTGCCGCTTATTACCGCTATGGCAGGGACCGATCATGAGCGAAAAATCCTTTGAACCGATTAATATGCAGGGTCCGGTTTGCCCCGTGCCGCACCATCACACCGATACGGTCGTAATCGGGCACGGCAGCGGCGGGCAAATGACGCGCGACCTAATCCGCAACATCTTCCAATCCCGACTGGGCAATGCCTTCCTCGAACAGGGAAATGATGCCGCCCGGATTGGACTGAGCAGCGGGAAAGGTCAGATTGCGATCTCGACCGATTCACACGTGGTCTCACCCCTGTTCTTTCCGGGCGGTGATATCGGCCGCCTGGCAATTTGTGGGACGGTCAATGACGTGGCGATGCTGGGCGCCAGGCCCGCCTTCCTCACGGCGGGATTCATTCTGGAAGAAGGCCTGCCGATGGATGCGCTGACCCGCGTGATCGAATCGATGGCGGCGGCCTGTGAAGAGGCCGGTGTCCAAATCGTCGCCGGGGACACAAAGGTCGTGGAGAAGGGCAAAGCCGATGGGATATTCATCAATACGGCTGGTTTTGGCCTGATCCCGGAAGGGCGAGACCTGGGTGGGCAGTTGGCCCAGCCCGGTGACGTGGTCCTGATCTCCGGCAGCCTGGGTGATCACGGCATCGCCGTGCTGCAGGCCAGAGGCGATCTGGGCTTTGAGTCAAACATCCAATCCGATGTCGCCCCACTCAACCAAATGCTGGATGTGTTGCTGACTGCCATCCCGGACGTGCATGTCCTGCGGGATCCCACTCGCGGCGGCCTGGCGACCACCCTCAAGGAAATCGCCTGCCAGAGCCAGGTGGGGATCCGGCTCGAGGAACGCGCAATCCCGATCAAACCGGTCGTGCAGACAGCCTGCGATATGCTGGGGTTCGACCCGCTCTATCTGGCGAATGAAGGCAAAGCGATCGTGATCCTGCCCAAAAACCAGGCGGAAAAGGCGCTGCAAATATTACATGATTCGCCCTATGGCTTTGGGGCCGCCCGGATCGGCACGGTATCAGCTGAGGCGCCCGAGCAGGTCCTGCTCGAGACCCCCTTCGGCACCACCCGCGTCCTTGACATGCTCTCCGGCGAGATTCTCCCCCGGATCTGCTGACGCTTGACCGTTTTTAGCCCTTCAAACTATACTTATCAGCGACCTCACTCATACAACGGATTAAGGAATTAATATGAAAATCGATTACCAGGAAACAACCGACGACTTGCTCACTCGCATCAACATCCATGACGCCTACGGCGCAAAAGATATTGATAAGTGGATGCTGGACGTCCTGCCTCTCGAAGAGGGCATGACCATTCTGGATGTCGGCTGCGGCGCGGGCAAGCAGTGCTTCTCCTACCTGGCTCATCTAAACGGCAAAGCGGAGATCACTGGCGGCGACGTCTCAGAAGAACTGCTCGCCAAAGCCGAAGAGGAAAATCACAAACTGGGCGACCGGGTGACTTTCCAGACCCTGAACTTCAACGAACCTTTCCCCTTCCCGGATAACACCTTTGACCTCGTTTCCTGTTCCTTTGCGATTTACTATGCAGAGGATATCCCCTTCACCATCAAAGAGATGCACCGGGTGCTCAAACCGGGCGGCAAGCTTTTCACTACCGGCCCAATGCCCGAGAACAAGCAGATGTTCTACGAGATCATTGAGGAAGCCACCGGCAAAGAAATCCCCCCCATGCCCGGCAGCTCCCGCTACGCTTCAGATATATTTGACAGCGTCAAAGAGACCTTCTCGAGCGTGGACATGTTGATCTTTGAAAACCCGCTCACCTTCCCCTCGGCAGAACCCTTCCTGGCCTATACCCAAGCCTCACTCTCTGAAGACCGGCTGCTCTGGAACACCTTCTTCCAAACTAAAGAGGATTTCGCTAACATTATGAAGAAAATTACGGCCGTCGCTGAAGAATGGATTGAGCGCGATGGCAAACTGGTGATGACCAAGGTCGTCGGCGGCATCCTGGCCACAAAGTAGGCGTTTATGAACCATAATATGACCTTTTTCGGCGAGACGGTGCTTTGCATTGGCGCGCATCCGGACGATGTTGAGCTTGGCTGCGGCGCTTTGATCGCTCAAATCGCCGACCAGACCAATGTTGTTTGCGTCACCCTTTCCGATAACCAGGAAAACCCCGAGCTGACCAACCTCGTCGAGGAACACCGCGAAAGTATGTCGATTCTTGGCGTGAAACCGGAAAACGACATCCTGCGCACCTTCACCACCCGCCGGTTCCAATCCGTCCGGCAGGAGATCCTCGAAACGATGATTGACCTGAAAAAGACCTATCATCCCGAGGTTGTCCTTGTGCATACTTCACAAGACATCCACCAGGACCATAAGACCATCACAGAGGAAGCGCTGCGAGCTTTCCGCGGCACCACCGTGCTCGGTTTTGACGTGCTGCGCTCCAGCCATGGTTTCTTCCCCCATTTCCTGGTCGAGGTCTCAGAGGAAAGCGTACGAACCAAGATCAGGGCGCTGAAGGCATATAAGACTTACGCCGATAAGTACTACTTCGATGAGAATATCCTCTACGCCACCGCCATCCGTCACGGCGCCCTGGCAGAGCGTCCCTTCGCCGAGGGATTCGATATCCTGCGGATTGTGGGGCAATTCGGCAATGAGGACTTTCATTAATTTTTACATCAATTAAGACAGACAAAAGGCGACCTGGATCAGGTCGCCTTTTTATAAATGGACCACGTGCCACGTAGCGCACATGACAATTATGGTTTAAGAATATCTACAAATTCACCGACGAAGAAACGTGGATTGAACCTTTGTTTGTTACTCATCCACACCAATCTCAACCATCCCGGCCTTCACTCGCACGGGATAGGACGCCACGCCCTTGACGGCCGGCAGGGTCAGCACTTCCCCATTCCGCACGTCGAAGCGCGCGCCGTGCCGCGGGCAGATCACCTGGTGCCCTTCCACCTCACCCTCCCCCAGAGGCCCCATGTCATGGGTGCAGAGGTCAGCGATCGCGTAATAATCCCCGGCAATATTAAAAATCACCACCGGGTCCGTATCGATATCCAGGAACAGCCGCTCTCCCGGCGGCAGGTCCTCTGTGGCGCACACAGGATAATAAGTCACTTCTGCCATGCATCCTCCCATTTCAAAAATGGCGGCCGGCTTAAGGCTGACCGCCACTCTATCGTGAATATAATGCCCAGTCAACTGGATTGATAGCCCGTTGGACGGGTTGAATCCTTCTTGGCCTGCCGGATCAGGCTGGAATCAAATGGGAACCAGAGGATGTGGTCCGGTACCATCCAACCATCGGTTAAATAAACATTTGTACGGAATTGCACCGCAACCATTTTTTCATCCACCTGGACAACGATCCCTCTCAGCCAGTCCCGGATGCGGTCACCGTTCTTCTCGTGATCGCAGAAAACTTCCACCGGGTCCCCAACCTGATAGGCGCTGTCTTCATCTGGTGGTCTCATAAATGGTGATCTTGCCATTAATCCTCCGAATTTTAAAAATCAATATTGCTAAAGGCTCTTCTGCCCAATGTACCTATTTTAGCAGATTAGGTGTAAATTTTCTATTAACCCTTCGAAACAATTGAGGTTAGCGTTCGCCCATTTTCTCCCGGATCGCATCCGTGAAGCGGTTTTGCACGCCTTCAAACGGTATCCGTTCCATGATTGGGGCAAAGAAGCCCATTACAATCAGTTCTTCCGCCTGTTTGGTGGGTATCCCCCGGCTTTGCAGGTAGAACAACAACCCTTCATCGATCTTGCCGACCGTCGCACCATGGGTGCAGCGAACGTCATCCGCCAGAATCTCAAGTCCGGGGATCGAATCCGCCCGGGCACTCTTGCTCAGGATCAGGTTGCGGTTGGCCTGGTAGCCATCCGTACCGATCGCACCGGGCGCTACATAGATCATACCCTGCCAGACGGAGCGGCTTTCGTCCATCAACGCGCCTTTATAAAGCAAGTCACTGGTGGTATTCGGCGCCAGGTGGTTTTGCTGTGTGTCATGGTCCAGATGCTGGTTGCTGCTGGTGAAGTAAAAACCGGACATCCGGCCGTTGGCGCCTTCTTCCATCAGATCGATATCGGAGAAATTCTTGGTCAAATGGGTGCCCATCGCACCGAAGATCCATTCCAGGTTGCCGTCACCCATTACTCGGGCGCGTTCTCTTGAGAACGACCAAACATTGTCGCCCCAGGATTGCAGCTCGACGAAGTTCAAATGCGCGTTCCGCCCGACATAAACCTCAACGATCCCAGCGTGCATTATTTGGCCTTCGGTATTCGTGTTCGGCGAGGCTGATTCATGCACATAAGTCACCTGCGCGCCTTCTTCCACCCAGACGATCAAATGATTGAGAAACGCGAGGTGATCCCCGCCGCCCCAAAAGAGGCTGTGCAAAGGCTGTTCAACCACAACGTTCTTCGGCACATAGAGCACCACCCCGTCTTTCGCCAAGGCCGCAGCCAGAGCTGTGAACTTATCCTCGGTTGGCGAGACAATTTGTCCCAATAACCGGTCCATCAAGTCCGGATGCTGTTCCTCAGCATCCTCGAACGACATAAAAACCACCCCTTGGTCTTCAAGCGCCCCATCCAGCCAGCGCTGCGGTTCCGCAGCGCCGGTGATCAACTGCCCGGAACGCGCCGTTCCGGTTGCGATCGGGTCCAGAAGACGCGCGGAGGGCTGTGCCAGTGACTGCGTTTCCGTTGGAAGCGAGAATTGCGCCGTCTCCAGGTCACGGATATCCGTCCGACGCCAGGGCTCATCGCGCAAGGTGGGAAACGGCAGAGACTGATAGGCTGCCCAGGCATCTTTGTGGTATTTCTGCACACGGTCGTCCGCTGGCTTCGGCAGAGCGTCAATGCTGAAAGTGAAATCAGCAAGCCCAGTCTTCGTCTGGCGACCTTTGCGGCGGGTAACGATTTTAGGTGCTTTTACCATACGTTAAATCTTTCTTGTTCTGACACTATCCGACCGACCCAATCATTTGCAATTGGATCAGGCGGTTCATTTCAACTGCATATTCCATCGGCAGCTCTTTGACCAACGGCTCAATGAAACCAGAGACCACCATCGTGGTCGCCTCTTCCTCACTTAGGCCGCGGCTCATCAGATAGAAGAGCTGTTCTTCACCCACCTTGGAGACCGTCGCCTCATGCCCGAGGGTCACGTCTTCGGCATCCACCTCGATATAAGGGTAGGTATCCGAGCGGGAATCCCGGTTGAGCAACAGCGCATCGCAGACGACGTTCGATTTCGCACCCTCTGCTTCCGGGAAGACCTTCAACAGCCCCCGGTAGGAGCAACGCCCGTTCCCACGGCTGATTGATTTCGAAGTGATCTTACTTGAGGTGTTGGGCGCAAAGTGCAGCGCTTTGCCGCCGGCGTCCTGATGCTGGCCCGGGCCGGCAAAGGCCACGGAAAGGATCTCACCATGGGCGCCCGGTTCCATCAAATAGCACGAGGGATACTTCATGGTGACCTTGGAGCCGAGATTAGCATCCACCCATTCCATCGTGCCGTTCTCATAAACCTTTGCGCGCTGGGTCACGAGGTTATACACATTGCCAGACCAGTTCTGGATCGTCGTATAACGTACACGGGCGTCCTTCTTAACCACGATCTCAATCACACCGGAGTGGAAAGAATTTGTGGAATAAAGCGGGGCCGTACAGCCCTCCACGTAGTGGACCTGTGCGCCTTCTTCGGCGATGATCAACGAGCGCTCGAACTGGCCAATGCTGGCCACATTCAGACGGAAATACGCCTGCAACGGCAGCTTAACTGTGACGCCTTTGGGGACGTAAACGAACGAGCCGCCCGACCAGACAGCGCTGTTCAAGGCCGCAAATTTATTATCTTCAATCGGGATCACCGTGGAGAAATATTCCCGGAAGATATCCGGGTGGTTGCGGAGCCCGTCTTCAATGGACATGAAGATCACGCCCTGCTCTTTTAATTCCTCCTGCACATTGTGATAGATCATTTCAGAGTCATACTGCGCGCCGACGCCGGCCAGGTACTTCTGCTCGGCTTCCGGGATACCCAGTTTATTGAAAGTATTTTTGATGGTCTCAGGCACCTCATCCCAGTTCCGGCTCTCTTTGTCCGTGGGCTTGACATAGTAATAAATTTCATCAAGGTCCAGGTCACTGAGGTCCGCGCCCCACTTCGGCATCGGCCGCTGCTGGAAATGCTTCAAGGCTTTGAGTCTGAAATTCAGCATCCATTCCGGTTCGTCCTTCATCGCCGAGATCTGCCGGACAATTTCTTCGTCCAGCCCCTTGCGCGCTTTGAAGACAAAGGTTTCAGGATCGCTGAATCCAAATTGATAGTTACCGATTTGATCTAAAAAATCAGTCTTCGGGTTTTTACCCATAGAAGACCTCCGTTAAGTCGTATTGATCAGGCAGCTTGCTGCTGGCCATGTTTTTCGCGCACCCAGTCGTAACCGTTCTCTTCCAGTTGGACGGCTAACTCCCGCCCACCGGATTCGACGATCCGACCGTTGAACATCACATGGACGAAGTCTGGTTTGATGTAGTTCAGGATGCGTTGGTAGTGTGTGATCACCATCACACCCATGTTCGGGCCTTTGATAGCGTTGACGCCATCAGAGACAATCCGGATCGCGTCGATATCAAGACCGGAGTCCGTCTCATCCAGAATGGCGAAAGCAGGCGCCAGAACGGCTAATTGCAGCACTTCAGTCCGTTTCTTCTCACCACCCGAAAAGCCTTCGTTCAGATAACGTCCGCCGAATGAATAGTCCATTTCGAGCAGGTCCATCTTTGATTTTAGAAGTTTACGAAAATCCAGGACCGATATCGCGTCCTGGGGTGGATCAGCATGCCGTCGCCGGGCGTTCAACGCCGTGCGCAGGAAATTTGCCACCGTCACACCGGGAATAGAAACGGGATATTGAAAGGCGAGAAATATACCCGCCCTGGAGCGCTCATCCGGCGCCATCTCCAACACGCTATTCCCATCGATCAGGATATCGCCACTCGTAATTTCATAACTGGGGTGGCCCATCACCGTGTAAGCCAATGTGGATTTACCGGTGCCATTCGGCCCCATGATGGCGTGAACCTCTCCTTGTTTCATAGAGAAATTCAACCCTTTGAGAATCTCTGTGTCTTCAATCGATACATGCAGATCTTTAATAACCAATTCTGATACAGCCATTAACGCTCCCTCAAAATACGAACTATCCAGTCCAATATTATCATATTTATCGTAATTTTATAAAGCAAAGGAATTATAGCATGAGCGATTTTAAGTGTCAATATTTAACATAAAAATCTAATAAATTATTGATGAATAAAATTTAACTTCGATGACTTGATCTTGAGATTTTAAAAGAAATCCCACGCAGGATTATCGTGCGTGGGGTTGTCAAATGCAACTAGCGGATTAGAGACCTGTGAGTGCAGTTGCAAGAATCATCAGCAGCCGGCCAGAGCAAACCAAACTGCATTCGCACTGACGAAGGGGACTGGTATGATCATGCCGACTTTAGTGACCAGGCCGAGAACGAGAGATACATACCAGGTCCATTTTTTGGGGAGTGTTAATCTCATGACAAACTCCTTTTATTCATATGAATTGATGGATTTGAAATCGGGAATTTACCTTACCCTTAAATATATTCTAGACTACAACGAAACTATTTACCTGAAAATATTGCGCAAAAATGATCATTAGTGTTCATTAGTGTTTAACGCAATTCGATATATATAGTAAAATATTAGTTAATTTAGGTAATTTAAATCCATATTTCAAATTCAGAAAGGAAGAGAGCAATGCCTGACATGAAACCCGGCAAGAAACAAGCAAAGAAGGGCCGCCGAATCGACGAGGTCCGCGAGAAACTCAATAAACCTGAAATCATCACCGTCCATACCGTCGAATCCAACAACCAGACCCTGAGCCATGTGGCGCTCAAATACTACAACCACGCCACACCCCCCTATTGGAAATATCTCCTCGAGCACAACAAAGACGTCCTCAACGGTAGTGAGAAGAATATCCGTATGGGGATGGAACTCGAGATACCCGAACTGCCCGACGAGTTGAAGGACTAAGATGGCTGGCAATCTCGATCTGAGCAGTGTCTTCTCCGCGGTCACATCCGCACTCGAATCCAAACAATCCAGCCTGAATGAGGCGGATACATATAACCACGACCATGGCGACCATATGGTCCAAATCTTCAATCTTGTTCAAAAAGCTGTGTCCAAAAAGTCTGATGCACCTGTGAACGACCAACTGGCATATGCCAGCGAAGTGGTCGAAAAAGAAGCCAGCAGCGGTTCCGCCAAACTCTATGCTGACGGCCTGGCAAAGGCTGCGTCGAACTTCAAAGGCGCCGATCTTAATTCGGACAATATCAGCATGCTGGTCAACAGCCTGATGAACATCAACCAATCCGCCCAGGTCAAGGAAAACGACGGGAATATGCTCGGCTCATTGCTCTCCAGCCTGACCGGTGGCGGAAAGCAACCCGAAGGTGAAAACGCCCTCAGCATGGATGACCTACTACGGGCAGGGATGGCTTTCTATCAATCCAAGCAGGAAGGCGACAGCAACACGGAAGCTGTCATGGACGCGCTGATGGCTGCCAGCCCGATGGGCGAAGTCACCCACCGATCCCAATCAGGTTCAATCGTCGCCTCTACAATTATGCAGTTTGCTCAAAATCTGGGTAACTAACGTTTCTTAGAAAACTAAATCAAGCTCCCGGGAATTCGAACCCCGGGAGTTTTCATTTTTAGTATAAAAATCATATATATTGACAAAATCATTTTCGGCGTGCTAAAATCACAAACACGAACTGAAGTACCTCAGTCTGCATTACAAGGGATTAATATGAAAAGTACGCGTGAAAAGATCCTCAGAACGCTCTTGGCTTTCCCCGAATCCACCATCAATGACCTCGCAGAGGCCGTGGGCATCAACGGTATTTCCATCCGGCACCACTTGACGGCGCTGGAAGCGGATGACCTCGTTACCTCTTCAGAACAGCGTCATGGTGTGGGACGGCCGAGGCTGATCTATTCCCTGACCGATAAGGGCATCGAGGAATTCCCCAGCAGCTATCTCCGGCTAACCCAACGCCTGATCGATGCGCTCGGTGAAAGGATGAGCAAGACTGAGATTGAAAAGATATTCGCCGAGATCGGTACCGACATCGCCACACAATACGCTGACGAACTCGATGGCAAGAGCACCGAGGATCGTTTACGACTGCTCAAATCCATCCTGACCAAAGAGGGTTTTATCATTGAATGGGAAAGGAACGAAAGCGGCTACACGCTGACATCCCTCTCATGCCCGTATCTGCGAATCGGTC
>JAXHUD010000069.1:0-12024 GCA_034189815.1 Chloroflexota bacterium | reverse complement strand
TTCAGACAGCCTCCACTCTAGTCAGAGATGGAGTATATCAATAAAGGACTTTTCTCGATCAACGGACCAGCCCTTTTTATATTGCCAGGCGTGGAATAACACCACGTAGATTTTTATTTCCTATTTCGCCGGCACAACCAGCAGCTTGATCAGGTAAATGAGCACACCGGAAAAGCCGGCCAGGGTCAGGAAGACGAAGAGCAACCGGACGATGGTAGGGCCCACAGTGAAGTAGTCCGCCCATCCAGCGCATACACCGCCGATCATGCCGTTTGCAGTATCTCGATAAAGTTTCTTCTGTTCAGTCATTTGCCTTCCCACGCCATTCTATTTAAGTATACGTAATTCAGGACGAGAAGTTGCACACCCCCCATATCCACGGCCCATATTCCCATCGATTGGGCAAAATGGTATAAAATAGGACTGACATCAACACAAATGAGGAACCATCACATGGAATTTCCCAAAACGACCTGGCGCGTCATTGAACACCCCCCAGCCAGGGGGGCCTGGAACATGGCCGTCGATGAAGCCATCCTCGAATCCGTTTATTCCGGCGGCTCCCTGCCCACCCTTAGATTATACGCATGGCAGCCAGCCTGCCTTTCCCTGGGCCGCACACAACCCTTCGCCGAGGCGAATATGCAAGCCTTGCAGGCCAGAGGCTGGGATATCGTCCGCCGACCCACCGGTGGGCGCGCGATCCTGCACACCGATGAACTGACCTATGCCGTGATTGCTCCCAACCTGGAGCCGCGTGTATCCGGCGGCGTGCTGGAAAGCTATTTACGGCTCTCCCGCGCCCTGCTGGGTGCCTTGCGCAACCTGGGCCTGACACCGGAAGCCAACGAGACAGCGGCCAAACCCGCGTCTGGCAAGTTCAACCCGGTTTGTTTCGAAGTCCCTTCCAATTATGAAATTACCGTGGATGGTAAGAAATTGATCGGATCGGCACAGGCCCGCCGGATGGAGGGCATCCTGCAGCACGGCGCGCTGCCGCTGACGGGCGACCTGACCCGGATCATCACCGCGCTCCAGTTTGAGAATAAGGAAGCACAGGAAAAGGCAGAACGAGGCCTGCTGGCGCATGCCACCACGGTCGAAACCATCACCGGGGAAGCCCCTGCCTGGGAGGACGCCAGTAAGGCCTTTAAACAGGCTTTCTCCGACACCCTGAACCTCGACCTCACGCCCGGCGGGTTGAGCGAGGCTGAACGAGAACGGGCTCAGGTCTTAATGGAAACAAAATACAGCCAAGCCTCCTGGACGGAACGGATCTAAGATGAAAACCAGACAAAAAGGTAAGAGACACACCTTACTGCAGATATCGGTCCTGATCGTGCTGGCAGGGTTTATTGCCGGTTGTACGGCCGGGACGCCCAAGGCCATGCCAACCACAACCACCGCATCGACCGCAATCGCGCTTGAACCCACTTCCCCCGGTCCGACCAATACCCCACGCCCCACCCCCACACCGACCGAATCTCCCTTGGGCAGCCCCACCAACCCTATCAGCCTTGCCTTTATCCTCTTGCCGGAGGACACATCCGCCATCGATGCAGCCCAGGAAGTGGCCCTGATTCTCAGTGAGGAGAGCGATCTGTCCGTCGAGAGCGTGATCTATCCCGATTTCATCAGCCTCTCCACGGCCATTCTGAACGGCGATGTGGATTTGTTTTGGCTGCAACCGCTGGAATACCTCTACCTCCACAATGAAAATGCTGCTGATCTGATGCTGGTGACCAACCATCTGGGGGTCAACGCCTACGGCGTTCGGTTCCTGGCCAATGTTGAGCGGGGCTTCCAGACCTATTATGACTCGGAGCTCAACGAGAGCTTCGGCGATCCAGTTGCGGCCTTGCAGCAGTTCGCCGGCACGCGGCCCTGTTTCCTCAACCCGGACTCCCTGCCCGGCTACTATGCACCGCTGGGGCTGCTGGGGACCACCAGCACGCCCATTCAGGACCCAATCTTCGTTTACGATTACAGCGCTATCGTGCGGGCGCTCTATATCAATGGAATCTGTGATTTCGGCGTAAGCTACGCGCTGACGGGAGACGCTCGAACCGCCGGCGATGTGGTTCTGGACCTCCCAGACGCGAGCGACGTAGTGCAGGTGGTCTGGCAGAGTGACGGCATCATCCCCAACCAGAGCCTTTCATCTTCACCCACCCTGCCCCTGAATCTCCAGGTGCGGCTAGAGGAGGCCTTCCTCGATCTAGAGGACGCACCGGATGGGCTAGCTCGACTCTCGACCGCCCTTAATTACGAGGTTGAGGCACTAAAGGATGAACTGGACCAATTCTTCGATCCCCTCAGAAGCGCGCTGGCGCCGCTTGAACTGGACCTGACGGCTATCACCCGTCAAACCGCAGAGTGAGCCATGTTATTTCGTAAACTGATCCGCACCCTCTTCCATATCGCGGTCTATGCCGTGATAGCCAGCTTCTTTTTGATGGGATTTATGCGGGCGGGTATATTAATCTATGCGAAGCCAAAGACTGCCATCCCCGCCGAAGCCCCCAGCGCGCCCGTCGCCCTGGTCCTGGGCGCCGGATTGAACCGAGATGGCACAGCCGGCGTCGTGCTGCAAGACCGGGTGGAAGCCGCAGCCGACCTCTATTTCGCCGGGAAGGTTCAAAAATTGTTGATGAGCGGGGACAACAGCAGCGACTATTATGATGAACCCGGCGCGATGAAAGAACACGCCCTGTCCCTCGGCGTCCCGGATGAGGATATCGTGCTGGACTTTGCCGGACGGCGCACCTACGACAGTTGTTACCGGGCGAAAGCCATCTTTGGCCTGGAGGAGTTAATCGTTGTCACCCAGGCCTTCCACCTGCCCCGCGCCCTGTTCCTCTGCAACGCCTTTGACATCCGGGCCAAGGGTGTGGTCGCCGACGATGCCAATTACCGCCTACGGAGCTACACTTATTGGTGGGTCCGGGAGATTTTCGCCACACTCAAAGCTTATTGGGATATTTGGGTGGCGCATCCCGTCCCGATCCTGGGCGAGCCGGAACCTATATTCCTCAATAATTAATCCTTCCCCATTTTCTCAAATTTTTCCATTTGGCATCATTATTGCACACCAAAGGACACGATTATGAATAGAAACGAAGCTCTCGCGATTGTTAATCAGCACGTTAAAAACCCCAACCTCGTCAAGCACATGCTGGCCGTGGAAGCGGCGATGCGTTTTTACGCTCGCAAATTCGGCGAAGACGAAGAAAAATGGGCCGTGACCGGGCTGCTGCACGATTTCGACTGGGAAATCCACCCCACCATGGAAGAACATCCCCTGGCCGGGGAGCCGATCCTGCGGGAACACGGCGTCCCTGAAGACATCATCCGGGCCGTCCTCTCCCACGCCGACCACACCGGCATCCCACGGGAGACCTTGATGGAAAAGGCGCTTTTCGCCTGTGATGAAGTCACGGGATTGATCACAGCCGTGGCACTGGTCCGCCCATCCAAAGCGCTCTACGACCTGAAAGTTAAATCAGTCAAGAAGAAGTGGAAGGACAAATCCTTCGCCGCCGGCGCAAACCGGCGGGAAATGGAACAAGGCGCTGAGGAATTGGGAATTGAGCTGTGGGAACACGTCGGCAATGTGATCAAGGCCATGGATATTGTGGCCGATGATCTGGGTCTGGCGGGTTCCCCGGAGGAAGCAAAATAACGGTGACAATATGACATTGACCGGAAAAGGCTATTACATCTGGAAAGTCAAGCATTGTGAGAACGGCGATCCGGACCGCATTGCCGCTTTGGCGCGTGATTCGAACTTATCTCACGTTCTGGTCAAAATCGCAGATGGGGCTTTCCCCTATAACATTGACCTGGAAAACGGTTACGATTATGCCCGCCCAGCGATCAGGAAGCTGCAGGCGCAGAACGTCCAGGTCTGGGGCTGGCAATACGTCTATGGCGATTACCCCGACCAGGAAGCCGAGATCGCCGTCAAACGCGCCCGGGACCTGGGCGTGGATGGTTTCGTAGTCAATGCGGAAGTGGAATACCAACGACGGACAAAAGCCCCGGCGGCCAGCCGCTATATGAATATCCTACGGTCAAACCTGGGCAGCATGCCCATCGCCCTCAGTTCCTTCCGTTATCCCTCCTACCACATTAATTTCCCCTGGGCGGAATTCCTGGACCGTTGTGATTACAACATGCCCCAGGTCTATTGGGTGCAATCCCACGATAACGCCGGCGAACAGCTCCAACGCTGCGT
Source organism: Chloroflexota bacterium (assembly GCA_034189815.1). Classification (GTDB taxonomy): domain Bacteria; phylum Chloroflexota; class Anaerolineae; order Anaerolineales; family Anaerolineaceae; genus Brevifilum. The sequence continues at coordinate 7,787 of JAXHUD010000069.1, read as the reverse complement.
AAACGAGTTCAAGCAAATGCGGCCTTTCCGGCCGATCATCCCTACCGGTCCTACCTATAAGGAATCAGGCTGGATCCCCACCAAGTCTGAGGTGATCGAGTTCATGCAGGTGGCAAAAAACCTGGGCCTCAGCGCGGTTAACTTCTGGTATTGGGAAGGCGCCCGAGGCTATATGCCCGAGTTCTGGAACCTGGTACGGGATTACGAATATGATCGACCTATCCCGCAGGTCAGCCAACCGGTACGTTTCATCACCGCGCTCAACAGTGGCGACCCGGAAAAAGTGGCCGCCCTCTACGATGACAACGCGATCATGATCCGCCCCAAACATGCTTCTCAAGGAAAAGAAGCAATCCGGGTCTGGATTGCTTCTCTGATGGAGCAATTTAAAGATGGACAGTTCAATTTACTGGGCGGTTCCAGCTACAAAAACGTCTACAGCTTCCAATGGGAAGCCAGCAACGCTGCAGGCGAAATCCTCCGGGGACGGGACACCCAAGGTTTGCATGATGAGAAGATCAGTTATCACTACTCCTTCATCAAGAAGGTCCCGACCGCGTCCTGATTCATGGCATTCTCAAAGCTCATCACGCGTTTTTTTACTGATAGTTACCTAACAACCCCATCCCCAGCCCTTCCCCTCGCCGAGGGGAAGGATGCCGAAGGGCCGGAAAGGGGTCGTTTTAAGAGAGTAAAAAGCTGAACAGACTACAATGAATGACTTTGCGATTACCCAATATCCTGATCCCTCCCGTTAGCCTAATTCATTGACCATATCCAGCGGCACGGTCATCGCGATGATCGCGTCGCTCTTTTTTACGTCAATAACGCTGCCGCCTTTTTGCATCCGGTTGCAGCGGGGTGCATCGGTCACGTGCACCAACCGGCTGGCGGCTTCCCTGAAGTGCACCACGCCGTTATATGTCAGTAAGCCGATCATCATCCCAACCACTTTTTCGTCGTCCGGCAGCTTCCAGGCGATCACGCCATAGCCATACCGGCCCTGGGTCGGGAACTCATCAGGTTCAATTCGCTTGGCATTCCCCTTGCTGGTGACCAGCAGGACTTCCCCTTTCCGAGAGGCCACCCCTGCGCCAACCACTTCATCGACGCCGCGCAGTTTCATCCCGCCCACGCCGGCGGCAACCAGGCCCATTGGCCGAGCATCTTCCTCCGAGAAGCGAATGCCCATCCCTTCACGGGTGACCAGCAGAACATCCTCCTCGCCCTTCGTCAAAAGAATGCTGCAAATTTCGTCACCCTTATTGATCTTGGCGAGCGTGAATAAATTTGCCGAAGGAGCCGGCAGTTCGCTCAACAGGGATCGCTTGACCATCCCCAGCTTACTCACGGTCAAGATATAGCCATCTTCCTCACCCAGGTTCGTTGGGGTTGAGAAAAGTAATTTCAATTTGACGTCCGGTGGAAAGGGCGCCACAGCAGAGACCTTCGTGCCTTTCTCAGGCTCATCCGCAATCGGGATGGCATGGACATGGATTGCGGCCGCTTCACCGTTTTCCGCGACGATATAAATCGTCTGGTGCGTCGTCGTCCGTAGTACCATTTTGGGGGCGTCAATGCCCCACTGGCGGAAGGACTTATCCGTGTTTGTACGGGCGATCCGATTATCCGGCGAAATCGCAACCCAGACCTGCTCTTCAGGCATCACGTCAGAAGTAGTCAACAGATTTGCGGCTGTTTCTCCTTCTTCCATCTGAATGATCTGCGTTCGGCGAGGATCGGCATATTTTTCCTTGACCTCTTTCAGTTCATCAATCACCACGCCGCGCATCTTCTTCGGGGATTTCAGGAGCGTCTTCAGCTCTTTGATCCGCTTGGACACTTCCTTATGCTCATCTTCAATTTTCCTGCGTTCCAGCGCAGCCAGACGTCGTAGGGGCATATCCAATATGGCTTGCGCCTGCACCTCATCCAGGCCGAATTTACGCATCAGGTTTGTGCGCGCTGTTTCCACTCGCTGGGAGCGGCGGATCGTATCTATCACATCGTCCAGATTCTCCAGCGCAGTCAGGTAAGCTTCCAGGATATGCAGCCTTTCCTCGGCCTTGCGAAGTTCATATTCGCTGCGGCGCTTTACGACACCTATCCTGTGATCGGCGAAGACTTTGAGCGCCTGCTTCAGGCTGAGTTTGTGCGGCTCGCCCTTGACCAATGCCAGCATATTGATCCCGAAGGTTCCCTGCATCGTGGTCCGCTTGTAAAGGAACTTAAGGATCGCGTCAGGGTCAGCGGTCTTGGTCAGTTCAATTACGATCCGCATCCCCTGCCGGTCCGATTCATCGCGTAAATCGCTGACGCCCTCTACCTTGCCGTCCCGGACGAATTCAGCAATTTTCTCAATCAACGAGGATTTGTTGGTCATATAGGGCAGCTCGGTGACGATAATGCGTTTGCGGCCGCGGCTCATTTCTTCCAGGCGCACCCTGGCCCGCATCCGCACCCGCCCCTTGCCGCTGCCATAAGCCTGTGGCAGGGTCTCCGTGCGATCATCGGTGATGATCAAGCCGCCGGTGGGGAAATCGGGCCCTTTGATGTGTTGCATCAGGTCTTCAACACCTATGTCATCCACCTTGGACCAGTTCTCCAACATCATCACCACGGCGTCTACCACCTCGCCAAGGTTATGCGGCGGAATATTTGTCGCCATCGCCACAGCGATACCCGATGCGCCGTTCACCAGCAAATTGGGGACCGCAGAGGGCAGGACTTCCGGCTCGTCCAAAGACCCATCGAAGTTTTCGACGAAATCAACCGTATCCATCTTGAGCTGGCGCATGATGTCCATCGAGATTTCGGTCAGCCGCGCCTCGGTATAACGCATCGCAGCCGGTGGATCGCCATCAATGCTGCCAAAGTTCCCCTGACCTTCCACCAGCATATAGCGCTCTGAGAAATCCTGTGCCAGACGTGCCATGGTTTCATAAACCGCCATGTCGCCGTGAGGATGGTATTTACCCAGCACCTCACCTACGATCCTTGCGGATTTCTTAAATGACGAGTCGGGCCGCAGCCCCATGTCATACATGGCATAAAGGATCCGCCGCTGCACGGGCTTCAGACCGTCACGTGCGTCGGGCAGCGCCCTTGAGACAATCACGCTCATGGCGTAATCCAGATACGACTGCTGCATCTCGTCGTTGATATTTATCTTTCGATCCGTTCCTTGGTCCATAAAAACTCCTCCTGTCCTATCTTATGCAAAATGCAGACAGGCGTCAAGAAATTGTGAATAAGAACATTTGTTTCATTATATCATTAAAAAACCCCGAGGAATTACCTCGGGGTTTGATTATATTCTATTTTTACCCTCAGAAGGACTTACTCAATGATCTCCAATTCATCATCATCGAGTTCCTGATCGAGCTCATCTTCTTCGGCATCTTCATCAAGATCCTCATCGTCATCGAGGTCTTCGTCAATATCCTCAAGATCATCGAGGAAGTCTTCATCAATCTCCTCTTCGAAGAGGTCCAACACCCGGCCTTCCAGCATGTCGCCGGAGGGTTCTTCACCAGGCGTCTCATCCGAGAATTGGCCCGGTTCAAAGCCCGTACCAGCGGGAATCAGCTTACCAATCATGATGTTCTCCTTCAGACCGTAGAGCGGGTCTTCACGAGAAGCAACCGCAGCGGCCGAGAGGACTTTAATTGTGTGCTGGAATGAGGAAGCGGACAGGAAGGATTCCGTCTCGAGCGCCGCTTTGGTGATCCCAAGCAGGATCTCAAGATAGCGGGCGGGTTTCTTGCCTTCTGCGACCAGCTCTTCGTTCACCCGGCGGATCTCCAACCGGTTAACCAGGTCCTGGGGCAGGTAATTTGAATCACCCGGGCGGATGATCTGAACCTTGCCCAACATCTTGTGGATAATCACCTCAAAGTGCTTATCGTTGATGTTCTGGCCCTGAGTTCGGTAAACTTTCTGGATCTCGGTGAGTAGGTATTGCTGGCAGGCGTCACGGCCTTTGATCCGCAGAATGGTGTGCGGGTTCAAGGAACCTTCCGTCAGCGACTGGCCAGCTTCGATCTTGTCGCCGTCCTGGACGATCAGGCGGGATGTTGTGGGGATGTCGTACTCCTCGGATTCTTTCACCTCGTAGGAGACAATCACCTTCTCACCTTCGATCCGCACCCGGCCGTCGTGCTGGGCCTTGATCACAGCCTCATCCTGGGTTGCCAGAACGTCGCCGTTTTCAACTTCGTCTTCTTCCGTGACTTCAACCTTCCAATCGTCAGGGATCTCATACTCATCGGAGACCATTTCGCTCTGGTCCACCCGAACGATCCGCTGATCGGTGTATTTCTCAGAAAAAATCACATGAGCTGTACCAGCGATGCGGGAAATGATCGCCTCACCCTTCGGTGACTTACGAGCTTCGAAGAGTTCTTCAACACGGGGGAGACCGGTCGTGATGTCGCCGCCAGCCGCCACACCACCAGTGTGGAACGTCCGCAGCGTCAGCTGTGTACCAGGCTCGCCAATGGACTGGGCAGCGACGATACCAACCGTCCCACCCAACATAACCATATCGCCCCGGCCCAGATCAACGCCGTAACATGAGGCACAGATCCCGTGGACCATTTCGCAGGTCAGCGGTGAGCGCACCTTAATTTTCTCAACATTCGCATTCACAACCCGTTTGACCCTGTCATGGGTCAGGATTTCGTTGCGGTCAAAGATAATCTCCCCCGTCATGGGGTCAACCACACGTTCGGCCAGGACGCGACCATACAAGCGTTCCGAGAGCGACTGTCCGGCGACATCTTCATCAGCGTAAATCCAGATACCGTTGGTGGTGCCGCAGTCTTCTTCGTTCACAATCACGTCCTGCGCCACATCCACCAGACGGCGGGTCAAATAACCGGCATCCGCTGTGCGGAGCGCGGTATCGGCCAAACCCTTGCGGGCGCCGTGTGTAGAAATGAAGTACTCGAGAGCATCCAGGCCCTCGCGGAAGTTCGAGCGAATGGGCATGGGGATGATCCGGCCGGCTGGGTCTGCCATCAGACCGCGCATACCCGCCAACTGGGCGATGGAATTGAAACCACCCTTGCTGGCGCCGCAGGTGGCCATGGTCGCCAGGTCTCCCGTCGGATCGAGCGTATCTTTCACCGCAGAGGCCACCTGGTTGGTGGTATCCTGCCAAATTTCGATGACTTTCTCATCGCGTTCCTGCTCAGTGAGCAGACCACGGCGGAAGTCCCGGTTGATCACATCCACGCCATCAAGCGCTTCCTGGATGATCTCTTGTTTCATCGGCGGGACGGTAATGTCGGCAACTGCAATGGTCGAGCCAGATCGGGTTGCGTACTTGAAGCCGACTTCCTTGATCCGGTCGGCGATGATGACGGTTTCTTCCTGCCCGCAAGATTCATAAACTTCGGCGATCAGGTCTTTCACGCCGCCTTTATCGAGTTCACCATTGTAGAAGCGCACCCGCGGCGTCAGCGCATTATTGAAGATTACGCGGCCGACCGTCGTCTCGAACAAACGAACTTCCGGTTCCTGCATGCGCAGGTTATCTTCGTCGTACCAGGTCTCCGTATTGATCCTAATGTGAGCATGGATATCCACCTGCCCCATCTGATAGGCCATCACGACCTCATCAATATTGGAGAAGATTCGACCGTCGCCCTTGAATTCCTGGTCAATCATCATGGTCAGGTAGTAAACGCCCAGCACCATGTCCTTGGAAGGGCTGATGATCGGTTCACCATTCGCCGGCTTGAGCAGGTTCTTGGTGGCGAGCATCAGCTCACGAGCTTCGGTGACCGCTTTTTGCGAGAGCGGGACGTGCACGGCCATCTGGTCGCCGTCGAAGTCCGCGTTGAAAGCGGTGGTGACCAGAGGGTGCAGCTGGATCGCGCTGCCTTCAATCAGGATCGGCTCAAAGGCCTGGATGCCCAGGCGGTGGAGCGTTGGCGCACGGTTGAGCAACACCGGGCGGTCTTTGATGACCTCTTCAAGCGTTTCCCATACCTCGGGTCGATTACGTTCAATGAAGCGGCGTGCGCCCTTGATATTGGCAGCATATTCTTGTGAAACCAGGCGGGAGATCACGAAGGGGCGATAGAGTTCCAAGGCCATGGTCTTCGGGAGACCGCACTGGTGGAGTTTGAGATAGGGACCAACCACGATCACAGAACGGCCGGAATAGTCCACACGTTTACCCAAAAGGTTGCGGCGGAAGCGGCCCTTCTTCCCCTTGAGCATATCACTCAGAGATCGCAGCTCCCGGCGGCCACGGCGTGAGAGCGCCTTGCCGCGCTGAGAGTTGTCGATCAGTGAGTCAACCGATTCCTGCAGCATGCGTTTCTCATTGCGTACGATCACGTCCGGCGCGCCCAGCTCCAACAACCGTTTAAGCCGGTTGTTGCGGTTGATCACCCGGCGGTAAAGGTCATTTAGGTCCGACGTAGCGAATCGGCCGCCATCCAACTGCACCATCGGGCGCAGGTCAGGAGGGATTACGGGCAGGACCGTCAAAATGATCCACTCAGGTTTGTTGCGGGAGCGGCGGAAGGATTCGATCACGCCCAGACGGCGGGTGGCCTTCTTGCGTTTCTGCTTGCTCCGGGTTGTGCGGATTTCTTCCCATAATTCTTCCGACATCGCATCCAAGTCGATGCGTTTCAGAATGTCATAGAAGGCTTCCGCGCCCATGTCCGCTCGGAAAACCTGACCCCAGCGGGACTTCAAGTCCCGATAGCGAGCTTCGCTGAGGAAGGTGAAGGGTTCCAAATCGTAAAGTTCATCCCGCAGGTTGGCGGATTCGGTCTGAGATTCCTCGGCCCGGTCCTCCAGCTCATTGCGGAGTTCTTCCATCATGACTTCGCTCTCCGCTTTTACTTCTTCTTTGCGGAGTTTGATCTTTTCAATCTCTCGGCTGCGTTCATCTTTGAGGTCTGATTCCAGATCCTCGATCATTTCCTTGACGATCTTCTGGACTTCGGAAAGGTGGTTGGAGGTTACTTCTTCGCCTTTGTCGACGATGGTCATTTCCTTATCGACCGCGCTGAAGACGATCGGTTTGCGGATCTTCTTACCCATGCGGGTTGTGATCTCGCTCTCGAGGCGCTGACCCTCTTTGATTACGGGGTCAATGCGACTGCCGATCTGTTCATCGTAGCTGGCCTCAATGGCCTCCTTTTCTTCGGTGAGTTCTTTGAGCGTCTGATCGCGGCCCTTTTTCACTTCTGCAATCCTGGTATTGATCTGCTCACCAAGATCGCGGTCCGAAACGCTCATCTCATCTTCCAGGCGTTTGAGCGCTTTTTGCCGGGCTTCTTCGTCCACATAGGTGACGATGTATTGTGCGAAGTACAAAACCCGGTCGAGGTTTCGCCGGGAAATATTCAACATCAAACCGAGGAAGGAGGGAATCCGGCGTGTGTACCAGATATGCGCAACGGGCGCAGCCAGGTCGATATGACCCATCCGCTCACGGCGGACGGCAGACCGAGTTACTTCAACCCCGCACTTATCGCAAATGATGCCCTTATAACGGGGGTTCTTATATTTTCCACAATAACACTGGTAATCACGGGTGGGGCCGAAGATGGCCTCACAAAACAAACCGTCCTTTTCAGGACGAAGTCGCCGGTAGTTGATGGTCTCAGGCTTCAATACCTCGCCATATGACCAACTGCGAATGACCTCAGGAGATGCAAGACCAATCCGCAGTGCTTTTAATCCCTTTGTTTCCACTAGGAGCCTCCTATTAAAGAATGGAAATGGAGTTGTGAATTAATCTGTTAACGCGAGAAAAA
>JAXHUD010000068.1:0-12159 GCA_034189815.1 Chloroflexota bacterium | reverse complement strand
TGCGGGCGGTTGGCGTAGACCACGCCGGATTCGATATTATCGAAGAACCAGCCCGCTTCCTCTTCCGTGCCATAGAAGCCGGCCGTCAGCCCATAACGGGTGCTGTTTGCCAGTTCCATCGCTTCCTTGAGGTCCTTTACCGGGTGGATCATGGTGATCGGGACGAACATTTCCTGCTGCCAGAGCTTGTGGTCAATCGGCACATCCACCGCCACGGTGGGCTGGCAGAAGTAACCTTTGCCCAGGTCGCCGTCGGTCAGCACGTCGCCGCCGGTGGCGATTTTACCGGCCTTTTTGAGGTCTGCGCAGAAGTCCTGGAAGTCTTTGTAAGCGTTTTTGGTGATCACGGGGCCCATATAAACCTCGCGGTCCACCGGGTCGCCGATGGTCAGTTTCTCGGTCAGCGCGACCACCCGCCCAACCAGTTGGTCATAGACGGGCTCTTCCACGAAGACCCGTGAGCAAGCAGAGCATTTCTGCCCCTGCAGGCCAAAGGCCGAGCGGACGATGCCGACGGCGGCATCTTCAACATCCGCATTGCGGGAGACAATGGCGGGGTTCTTGCCGCCCAGCTCCAGGATCGTGGGGCGCACGTAGTCCCCCTCGCCAAAGCTGCGGTAAATGCCCATGCCGACGTCGAAGGAGCCGGTGAAGGTGATCCCGTCCACGTCCTGGCTTTCCACCAGGGCTTTGCCCACGGTGGAACCCGGACCGGAGACGAAGTTGACCACGCCGTCGGGGAGCCCGGCCTGGCGGAAGCAATCCACCAGCAGCGCCGTGGTCCAGGTGGTGACGGACGCGGGCTTGATCACCAGAGTGTTGCCAGCCGCCAAGGCCGCCCCGGAGGGGCCGCCTGTGAGCGCAGCGGGGAAGTTGAAGGGGCTGATCACGACCCAGACGCCGTAGGGCTTGAGCACGGAGACGTTGGTCACGTCATAGCCGGTCAGCGGGTCCTTGCCCATTGTGACTTTGTAGCCTTCATTTTCTTCCATCTGGTCGCAGGCATAGCGGATCAGGTCGGCCATCTCGGCCACGTCGCCGAGGGCTTCCATGCGGTTCTTGCCGACCTCAAGGGTGACCACCGCGCCGATCTCGAACAGGCGCTGGTCGATGATGTCAGCGGCTTTGCGCAGCAGATAGACCCGCTCGTCCCAATTCATGCGGCTCCACTTGGGGAAGGCCGCGCGGGCCGCGGCGATGGCGTCTTCGGCGTCCTTGGCGGTGCCTTTTTGGAAGGTCGCCAGGTGCAGGTCGGTGTTGATCGGTGAGACCGCTTTGTATTTCTCAGCGGCGACGCGTTCTTCGCCGTTGATGAACATGGGATATTCCTGCCCCAGTTTCCCCTTCAGGGTTTCCATTGCCTCAGCATAGAGGGTGTGTAATTCTTCGGGTGGGTTGAACATGGTCGCGTAAGTTAACTTAAACGACGATTCTTTGGCCATAGGTGGTGAGTCCTCCTGGAAAATAGTGAGAATCATAGGATCGGTTACGCTCAGATTGTATCACGATTCGAATCAAAGGCCAGGTTGGGGATTTGATTGAAATTATCTAAAAATGCAGATTAATTTAAGGTTCTGCATTCTCTTGTGGTTTATATAACTCAAATTGATTTTAACATCCGGAGCGCGGACTTTAGTCCGCATGAATAAACCAAATGCAAACTTTATCCATCCAGTTATAAACTATCATAATTGATTCATCAGGTAATGGGTCCTTCCCGGTTAATTTCGCTTCATTAGAGCAATCGCGAGATATTGTGTTGAGTCCTTGATTCTCACATCAAGAGCAAAGTATCCGTGCAGACTAAGCCACGAGAAGGGGGCAGGCAGTCCGCGCTCCGAAAGGGAAATCATTAAATGGTTGGCTGCCTTCTCGATTGATAGTCCGCGCAATCCAACACAGTCATTGCGACGGAGCCAAAGGTAGAGGAAGCGATCCGGGAACACGAAAAGAAGAAAGTGAAACTAATGCAAACATGAGGACTCAAATCTCGAATATTTTATATTTCCCGTTTGCATTCCCGATTCATTTTCATTAAACTAAACGTATGCCTGAGAAAAGTCCGGTCTATGTCGGCGTGATGATCCTGCGCAACGCAGGACGTGTGCGCCGACCCTTCGTCTACGCTGCCCTGGACGCGCGCCGTGAGCTGCTGGCGCTCTGCCGGGGCGACCGGGCCGAGGTGCTGGCTTACCTGGGCGGGCAGCGCGCGGCCGTAGCAGCCATCGATGCCCCCCGCGGGCCGAACACCGGTGTCGTGAACGATGCAGCGACCTATCAACAGGGGCTGCCTTTTGAGAAACCAAGGCGGGCGATCAACGCCCGGCTGAGTGAATGCCTCCTGCGGGAGAGCGGCTGCCCGGTGGATGCCACCCCGTCAAAGGTCCGGGATTGCCCCAAATGGAAGCGGGTGGGCTTCGATCTCTTTCGACGCCTGGCTGAGTACGGCTACCAACCCTTCCCCAACCAGGACGGCGAATGGCACAGCCTGGAGACCCGGGTTGAGGCCGTCTTCTGGCGGCTGCTGGGCGGGAAGCTGCCCCTTCCCGAGTCGCTGGAGGGCCGGCTGCAGCGCCAGCTGATCCTGCACGACCTGGCATGTCCCGTCCCGGACGCGATGGATTTCTTTCTGGAGATCACCCGCCACAAGCTGATCCTGGGAGACTTGCCCGACGAGGAGATCTTCAGTTTCAACGAGCTCAACGCGCTGATGGTGGCCTACATGGCCTGGGCCGCCGCCCACCAACCCGACGATCTGGACCTGTTGGGGGACCTGGATGAAGGTCAAATCGCGCTGCCGAAGAACGCCCTGTTCAAATCTTTGTAGAACCTTTCCACTTGGCACTTTTCCTTTCGCCCTTCTATACTAAGTATGTAAGGGGCTGATATGCCCTCATCTTATCCATGTAGAACCTGGTAGGAGGAATAAAATGAACAAAGGAAGAATCACACAGGGTGAACAAGCGCGAGACTTCACCCTCGAAGATACCCGGGGTAACATCCTGCGCCTGTCGGATTATGAAGGCAAGCAAATTGTCTACCTGATTTTCAACCGGGGCTTTGCCTGACCGTACTGCCGCGGGCACATGGCGCAGTTGCGCCAGGATTATGCTGAATTTGAAGAACGGAACGTCGCTGTGATCGTTGTCGGGCCGGATTCAAAACAAAAATTCAAAGACTATTGGCAGGAGCATGACATCCCCTTCATCGGCCTGGCCGACCCCGGACACGAGGCGGCCAGAGAATATGAACAAGAAGTAAATTTGCTGAAGCTCGGTCGGATGCCGGCACAGCTCCTGATCGACAAGGATGGGATCGTCCGCTACGTGCATTATGCCGGGAGTATGTCGGATATCCCTGAAAATGCTGAGATTCTCACCAGGATTGACCAAATCAAGGAAAACGAAAACTGAGGGGCGGGCGGCTTTCTTTCGGCTGAGGACAAAAAAATTTTATTGGCAGACGTATGAATAAACAGATTCTAATCGTCGGCGCAACGGGGCGGACGGGGCGCCTGATCGTGCGAAAACGCCTGGAAGTCGGAAGGCGGCCGCACATCCTGGCGCGGGACCCGGTGAAAGCCCGGGACCTCTTCGGCGAGGATGTCGCCACATTTGTGGGCGACGTCCGCCAGCCGGAGACGCTCACGGAAGCGGTGGCGGGCTGTGACACGCTGATCTCCGCCATCGGTTCCCTTTCGCCTGTGGGGCCTGATTGTCCCAGGTATGTGGACTTTGAAGGCGTTGCGAACCTCGTCGACACGGCCCGGGAAGCTGGTGTGAGGCGATTCGTGCTGATTTCGTCCATTGCGGTGACCCACCCGGAGCATCCCCTGAATAATTTTGGCCGGGTCTTGGATTGGAAACGCGCCGGTGAGGAATGCCTGGTCGACAGCGGCCTGAATTACACCATCATCCGTCCCGGCGGGCTCAAGAACACCGCTGGAGATCTGCGCCGCCTGCTCATTGACCAGGGGGACCGCCTGGTGGGTTTTCTCAGCCGGTCGGATCTGGCTGAAGCCTGCCTGCAGGCGCTGTGTCACCCGAGCAGCCATCGGGCCATCTTCGAGCTGATTGAAAATGAACACAAAGGCCCGCCGGATTGGCGGGCGTTGTTTTCATCTCTGATTTAATCCAACGTCACTTTAAACACGAAAAGGGCGCTCATTCAATAAGAGACGAGCGCCCTCTGTTTATCAGCTTATGCTTCAGCCGGTAGGGATTGGCCCCTTTTCTTTTCAAAACGAGCCGCTCGCAGGCCGTTGAGCGTGACCAGGAGCGAGACGCCCATATCGGCCAGCACGGCCATCCAGAGCGGTGCGTAACCAAACAGGGCGATGATTGCCACCAGGAATTTACTAGCCAAACTGAAAATAATATTCTGCCGGACCAGCCGGTTGGCAAAGGACGACAGACGGATCGCAAAGGGCAGTTTCTTGATGTCGTCCGCCATCAGGACCACATCAGCGGTTTCCATTGCCTGGGCGCTGCCGCCGCCCCCCATGGCGATCCCAAGGTCAGCCGCTGCCAGTGCGGGCGCGTCGTTGATGCCATCGCCCACCATCGCGACCGGATGGTGCTGCTCCCGCAAGGCCGCTACGGCTGCCTGCTTGTCGCCGGGCAGCAGGTTGGCGCGCACATCTTCCAGCCCCACGGTCTGGGCCACCACGGACGCCACGGTGGCGTTGTCACCCGTGAGCATCACGGTGTGCTTGCCCATGTCGTTCAGGATGCGGACCACGGCCTGTGAGTCGCTGCGGGGCGTATCAGCCACGGCGATGAAGCCGCGCACATGATCGCCATCGCAGAGCAGCATGGCGGTCTTGCCTTCCGATTCGGCCTCATCCACCCATTGGTGGACTTGAGGTGGGACGATATGCTCTTCTTCGAAAAGGCGGATGCTGCCGATGGTCATCAGCTGTCCATCTACCACGCCTTCCAGGCCCCGCCCGCCGCGCACTTTCAGGTTCTCCGCAACCGGGTAGCAGTCCTGGACCTGGCGGCTCTCCGCTTCGTCAATAATCGCCTGGGCCAGGGGGTGGGTGCTGTGGCGCTCCAGAGCATAGGCCAGCGCCATCATGTCATCACAGGCAGTACAGGTGTTCTCGCCGCTGCAGGCCAGGTCGCGGCTGTCCACCACGTGCGGCTGGCCGTGAGTCAGCGTGCCGGTCTTGTCGAAGGCAAAGGCGTTGATCTTGGCAAGCTGTTCCAGAAAAACCCCACCCTTGAAGAGCACGCCTTCCTCGGCGGCCCGGGTCAGGCTTGCGACCATCGTGACCGGGGTCGAGATCACCAGGGCGCAGGGGCAGCCGATGACCAGCAGCGCCAGCGAACGGTGCAGCCAGCCGCGGGTGCCATTGGCCAGGTTGAAGAAGGGCTGCCCGAAGACCAGCGGGGGGATCGCGGCGACCAGGGCGGCCAGCACGACCATGGCCGGGGTGTAATATTTGGCGAAGCCGTCAATGAACTTCTGGCTCTTCGATTGGCGCGATTGGGCTTCCGTCACCATCGCAATGATCCGGTGGAGCGTGCTGTCGCCCACCAACTTGGTCACTTCCACAACCAACTGTCCGTTGCCGTTCACCGCACCGCTGAAGACTTCAGCGCCCGTTTCCTTCCAGACCGGCATGCTTTCACCCGTGATCGGCGCTTCATTGATGTCGCTCTGCCCCTCGACGATTCGGCCGTCGATGGGGATTCTTTCTCCGGAGCGGACCAGGATGCGGTCTCCAACATCGAGCTCTTCCACCGGGACCAGGTGTTCATGGTCCTCGTGCAGGCGGATTGCGTGGGTGGGCGAGAGCGCCTTGAGGTTCGAAAGCGTACTGCGGGCGCGTTCGTTGGTGAACCCCTCCAGCGCTTCCGCCAGGTCGAAAAGCAGGATCATCGAGGCGGCCTCGGCATATTCACCGATCACCACCGCACCGATCCCGGCGAGCGTCATCAGGAAGTTGATGTTGAACGTGTGGTTGACCCAGAGGGTGACCAGCCCGTTACGGGCGATGGGCCAGCCCGCCAGCCCCAGCGCTCCGATCTGCAGCGCGATGGTGACCCAGCCGGGCAATCCCAGCCAACTGCTGGCCAGTGAGATCAGCACCACGCCGCCGGCGATCAGGGCGAACTGCGTTTCCACGCTTTGCACCAGATAGCGCCAGAAGCCGACGATCGCGTTCGGTTCTTCGGCCGGCGGTTGTGCCTGGCTCTCGCCGTCATCCACGCCGTAGCCCAGGCGGTTGACCATCTTGCGGATATCGTCTTCCGCCACGTCGCCTTCCACTGCCAGCATGCCGTCATAAAATGTGAGTGTTGCCGATGAGACGCCTGGCAGCGATTTGATGGAGCTCTCCAGTCCCTTGGCGCAATCGACGCAATCCAAACCAGTAATTTTCAAAAATTTTTCAGCCATTAATACCCATTACTTTAATCGTAGAGAATATGTTCGAGTGTGCGTGAGAGAATATCCCGGACATGGTCGTCCGCCAGGTCATAGTAGACCGCGCGGCCTTCCTTGCGGAAGCGCACGATATCCAAGGTGCGCAGCAGCCGAAGCTGGTGCGAGACTGCGCTCTGGGAGACGGCCAGGTGGTCGGCCAGGTCGCCCACGCTGCGTTCGCCCTCGAAAAGCAGGGCGAGGATCCGCAGGCGGGTGGGGTCGGCCAGGGCCTTGAAACTCTCCGCCATGGCGAGGATGGCCTCGTCGGTGAAGGTTTCGTCCCCCAAGGGGAGTTGAGTTGTTTCAGGAGCAACCATGGCTTATCCCTGAATATATGAGCAAGTATTCATGTAATTATTATAAAGGATGATCGGATTTTGTCAAGTTGTTATTCGCAGTTACTGTGTAACGGTTTTGTGATTTGTTATTTTCTTAATATAGGGAGTGCGGCCTGAAGGCCGCACTTCAGAATAATATTTATGGATATTGGTTGATGGATAAAGAATTAGCATATCTACGTCTCTCCCCCTAAGTTTTTGACGTCTATTACCTGGTACTCAATGCCTGCGCCTGACTCCCCTTCTCTCGCTTAGCAATGGGTGCAAAGGTATGCCGGTGCAGCGCGCAGGGGCCCAGGGAGGCGATTGCCGCGCGGTGGGCATGTGTGGCATAACCTTTATTGCTCGCCAGGGCATAGCCGGGATAGTCCGCATCCAGCGTCACCAGGCGGGCATCCCGCTCGGTTTTGGCCAGCACAGACGCCGCCGCGATCGTCAACGATCTGGCATCCCCTTTGATCAGCGAGGTTTGGGGCATGGTTACCTCCGGCAGCTTGATGTAGTCGATCAGGATATGTTCCACGGTTACCGGCAGTGATTTCAGCGCGCGCCCGGCGGCCAGGCAGGTCGCGGGGGCGATCCCAATCTGGTCGATCTCCGCGGCGCTGGCGTAGCCCACAGCCCAGCACAGCGCCGTTTGCTTGATGATCACGGCCCAGCGGTCCCGGTCTGCAGGGGTCATTTCCTTGGAATCCCGCACGCCCTCCAGTCGCTCAAACAGGTCCGCCAGGTCGTGCGGCAGCACAACCGCGCCGGCGGCTACCGGCCCTAAAAGCGCACCCCGCCCGGCCTCATCCACGCCGGCGACAAGGCGCAGCCCTTTTTGCCATAAATTACGTTCAAATTGGAGGTCTGGTCTTTCGGGGACCAGCGACATGTCGAATTTAGCTCTCGGCGTCATGGACGCCCCGCGTCATACACGCCCCGCCTTGCATTTCTGCGGATTCGGATCAGGTCCAGGCCCATCCCGAGCGAATCCTGCACCAGGCGCACCCGGCTGTCCGGATTGAAATACCAATCAATGGGCACTTCCTGAATGTCGTAGCCCAGGTTGCGGGCAATATGGAGCACTTCAGCATCAAACGACATCCCGGTGAGGGTTTGCAAGGGGAAGACCGCTTCTGCAACCTCCCCCCGAAAGCATTTGAATCCGCACTGCGTATCCTGCAGGCCGGGCAGCACCAGCCAGCGCACGAGGGTATTAAAAAACCGGCCGATCAGGTGTCGGTAACCCGGTTCATCGTATCGCACGGCGCCCGGGACTTCTCGGGAACCGATGGCGACATCAAGGTCCGCCAGCGCGGGCGGCAGGAAATGGAGGACTTCCTCAATCGGCATGGAAAGGTCCGCATCACAGAGGAATCGATACTCCCCGCAGGCTTCCAGCATCCCCCGTCGGACGGCCAGGCCCTTTCCGCGTTCGTCCTCATGGAAAACGCGCAGGTTCGGCATTCGTTCGATGTAGGATTGGGCCAGCGCCAGGGTATCATCCGTGCTGCCATTTTCAACGATCACCACTTCTGCCTCGAAATCCTGCTTGGAGAGGAACGCGTTGATTTTCTCCAGCGATGGGGGCAGACGGTTGGTTTCGTTGTGGACTGGAATGACAATCGAGAGAAATGGCTTGGACATCAAAACACCCTTTGGATAGCATTCACAATGCTAAAAAGAAAAAATGGTCAGGAGAACGAGGGTTAAGATGTCGCTCGCCTTCCCATTTGATTGTGAGGTCGGGGTGGGCGGACTTGAACCGCCGACCTCTGCGTCCCAAACGCAGCGCGCTGGCCGACTGCGCTACACCCCGAGCAGATAAGAGTATAATCCGAACCATGACCAGACGTCAAGACAGCCATCCTTTAAAAATGCGCATCCTGCCCTTGTTTTTCGCCCTGGGTTGGATGCTGGGCGCATGCAATCCCGCGCCAGACCCGGAAATGACCCCCCACCCGCAGCCTACGGCCACCACAGTCGCCGTGACGCCGACCGCAAATACGTCCCTTCCGAGCCCAACGCAACCCGCGCCCACGGGGACGCCGGATTGCCTGCAAATAGGAGGCGAGGTCCAGTCGTTTGAGTTCTACAGCACCCAGCTTGGAGGCGATCTCATCTTCGATGTGTACCTGCCGCCCTGCTACGACCCAGACGCCGGCCCGCGCTATCCCGTGACCTACCTGCTGCATGGCCTGTCATATGCGCAGGACCAGTGGCAGCGGCTGGGCGTGGTGCGGTCGCTGGACCGGTTGATCGCGGGTGGAGAGCTTGCGCCGTTCATCGTCGTGATGCCGCTGGAGGCCGCCTTTGAGCCCCCCCAGACCTCGCAATTCGGGGATGCGATTGTTCAGGACCTCATCCCCTGGGTGGATAAGAACCTGCATACGATCGCGGATAGTGACCACCGAGCCATCGGAGGGGTCTCACGCGGTGCAGCCTGGGCCACCCGCTTGGGCTTTGAATCATACGAGCTTTTCACCCGGGTTGGCGCGCATAGTCTGCCGCTTTTCGAGGCGGATGGGGGTCGGTTGATCGCCTGGACAACTCAGCTACCGAAGGACGAGCTGCCCCAGTTCTTCATTGATATCGGTCGCAACGACCAGGAATGGAAAACGGCGCAGACCTTTGCGGATCTGTTGGACGAAAACAGCATCCCCCATGAGTGGTATCTTTTTAATGGCGGTCACACCGAAGCCTATTGGTCCACCCATTTGGAACAATATCTGCGGTGGTATGCTTGGAATTGGTGAGATTGGCCTTGCTGGGGGAATCATGCAGTAAAATTAGAATTATCTTATTTACACAACAAAGGAAAGGGAGAGACCATGTTTCAACAACTTACGATCGTCGGTTATTTGGGGAATGACCCCGTGATGCGGTTCACCCCCAGCGGCCAGGCTGTCACCAGCTTCTCGGTCGCCACATCGCGCTCCTACACCAATAATGCTGGCCAGAAGGTAGACGAGACCACCTGGTTCCGCATTTCGGTTTGGGGCGCACAAGCCGAATCCTGCAACCAATACCTCAGCAAAGGCCGTCCTGTGTTGGTCGTCGGACGCCTGCGGCCCGATCCGCAATCCGGTGGCCCGCGCATTTACACCCGCAAAGACGGTTCCACGGGCGCCTCGTTCGAAGTGAATGCACTGAATGTGCGCTTCCTGCCCGGTGGGCGCGGTGACAGCAGTGGGGGTGGCGGTGACTATCAGGCTGATATGGGCGATACAGCAGATGGAGGCGCTGAGGACGACGATATTCCCTTCTAGATTGGAGCACTAATGCCCAAAAAACCCATACCGAATTTTACGCTCCCGGATGACCTGGAGCCGAAGTATGTCAATTTCGTCCGGATCTCTCATACCGCGGCGGAATTTGTGATGGACTTCTCCCTGCTTTTACCCGGCGCAAAGGGCCCGACGGTTGATTCAAGGCTGGTGATGTCACCACCCGCGATGAAGCTGTTCCTGGGCGCCCTGAACGAAAACCTGAAACGCTACGAGAAAAAATTCGGCGAGATCAAACTACCGGGCAGTCATACCCTGGCGGATGAACTCTTTCGATCCAATGATAATCCCGAGACATCCGATGATTGATTTTGAAGCGCTTTCCGACCGAATCAGGGGATCATTTGAACATAAGAACAAGATCAGGGACGCCGCGCTCTCCCAGAGCCGTAACCTGACCCGGCATGCCGCCCGCGCCATCCGAGCCATCCACCGCGACGACGCGGACCTGGCCAAGGAACACCTGGCCGAAGCGCACACGCTGGCAGCGGCATTGCGCGAGGGCCTGGCAGACGACCCGGATCTGTATTTCTCCGGTTATGCCCAGGACGCGCTCAAGGAATATTGCGAGGCGCACCTGACCGTGGCCGTGATCCTGAACCAGGAATGGCCCAGCCCGGAAGACCTGCAGGTGGAATACGCTACCTATTTGAACGGCCTTTCCGAGGTGGTGGGTGAACTACGCCGCCGGATCATGGACATCATGCGCGGCGGCCATTCATCTGAGGTGGAACGCTTGTTGGGCGTGATGGAAGACATTTACAGCCAACTCGTTACAATGGACTACCCCGACGCGCTGACCTACGGCCTGCGCCGTCGCACCGATATCGCCCGCAGCATCATCGAACGCACTCAGGCGGATATCACCGTCAGCTACCGCCAACAGCAGTTGGAGCAAAGGATTACCGACCTCTCAGAGCAGCTCACTGCTTTGGAAGCGGCTGATGAAGAAGACGATTAACGCTTCAGACCTGGGTAATTTTCTCTATTGCCGCCGTGCCTGGTGGTATCGCAAGCAGGGGATGGACTCTGAAAACCAGGCGGCCATGGCGGCAGGGACCCGGCGTCATACGCAGCATGGTCGGCAGGTGTTTACCGTCCGACTTCTGCGCTTTGCGGGTTGGCTGCTCTTTTTGGCCGGCCTGGTGGCGCTGGTGCTGTTCCTGACGATGGACCTGGCCGGCGCATGATTTGGCTCGCATTGGGGCTGATCCTAGCCGCGCTGCTGGTGCTCTGGCTGGCGGATCGGTGGAAGCGGGCGACAGGACTGCCGGAGGGGCGCGTGGTCTCATCTGACATGGGCCGCTGGCAGCCGGAAAGCCGGGTGCTCTACGACCACCGGCTGGATCTGGCCGGGAAGCCGGATTACATCGTTGAACACGATGGTGTGCCGGTACCCATCGAGGTGAAGTCCGGGCGCACTCCCAACCAGCCCTATCAATCCCATATCCTGCAGCTAGCGGCCTATTGTTACTTGGTGGAAGCGACCAGCGGGAAACGGCCGCCTTACGGGATCCTGCGCTATCCCCAGAATACATTCAAAGTCCCTTATACCCTCGACCTACGGGAGGAATTACTCGCCACCCTCGCGGAGATCCGCCAGGCCGAAAGTCGTCCTTCGCCCATGGACCGTCTGCATCATTCCCCGGCGCGCTGCGCGGCCTGCGGCTTCCGCTCAGTCTGCGACCAGCGATTGGGGTGAGGAATCAGGTTCAGGTATTTGGGAGTAGGGATCAGGCATTAGTGAGGTAATAACAAAATCTATGGCCTGGATCAGTTAGAAGGATAATGGATTGTCGATTCTGTATTAAAATTTGTCCCCTCTTAGTATTTCGTAAATAATGACATTATTATTGCGCCGAGCTGAGTGGGTTGAAGCCTGCAGGGCGCAACCCACTATCTGTAATATTCTCCCTCATTTCCCTTTCCAATCAAAACGTGTTAGACTCTCTAGCGGAGTTAGATAATGGCAGACCAAACCCAACCCTGGCAGCCTCAGGACACTGAGCCTGTCGCCGCCGACCTTCAACCCGAGAATACAACCGACGAGACCCAGCAAAACGGCCTGCTCCGCCTTTGGGAGCGGCTCCGACGGCTGGGTTTAGGCGATTCCACCT
>JAXHUD010000067.1:11021-12333 GCA_034189815.1 Chloroflexota bacterium | reverse complement strand
GCAAGTCATTTTTCTGGAACAGGGTGATGAAGTTTTGCTGGGCAGCGTCCGCTTCTGCATCGCTGAAGAAGGCTGAGACGATTTCCTTGGCCAGCGCCATCTTGGCGTCGCGCGGGTGCAGATCGCCATCGCGCATGGCCTGCTCGAAGGCTTCGATCTGCTCCACGGTCCAGCGTGTCACCAGCCGGGCGTAGCTGCCCATGGCCTTGTCGGGGATGCTCATGACTTTGCCGAACATATCCTCCGGCGTGGTCTCGAGAGGAATATCATTCCCCAGCGACTTGCTCATCTTCAATTCGCCATCGGTGCCCGGCAGGATCGGCAGGATGATGCCGATGTTGGGTTTCTTATCGAAGTAAGCCATGATCTTCCGGGCCGCGGTCATGATGTTGAACATCTGGTCCGTCCCGCCCACCTGCACGTCGCAATCGAGTGCATAAGCATCGTAGCCCTGCATGATGGCATAGAAAAGCTCATGGAAGTAGACCGGCTCTTCCTTATCCCAGCGTTTCCGAAAATTCTCACGCGTGAGGAATTGCTGGATGGTGAAATTGGATGCCAGGTGGATCATATCTTCCAACATCAATTTGGACAGCCATTCCGCGTTGAAGCGCAGTTCGGTCTTCTCACGATCCAACACACGGAAGGCCTGCTCGGCGTAGGTCTCTGCGTTCGCTTTCACCTGCTCTTGCGAGAGCTGCGGCCGCAGTTTATCCTTATCCGAGGGGTCGCCGATCAATGAAGTATATGTCCCGATCAGGAAAACCACATGGTGGCCCAGTTCCTGAAACTGCGCCAATTTGCGCATGGTGACTGTATGGCCGATATGCAGGTCAGGTTTGGTCGGGTCATAACCACAGTAAATCCGCAGCGGACGGCCTTCTTTTTCCGCCAGGATCAAACGCTCGCGTAATTCTTTTTCCATCGCGCGCTTGGTTCTCTCGTCCCCATAGTCCGTCCCACGCATCAGGTAGGATACTTGCTGGTCAAGGTTCATAACGTCTCCTTCAAATAACAGTCTTCGTCGTTCCGGATTACTACAAAAAGAAAACGCGCCTCTCAGTCAAGGCGCGTTCTGTGCCCCTTGAGGGGTTGTTTTCTCAGTTGATGAAATAATAATACATCATCATGATACGTCTATTATAACGATAATTTTGCAGAATTGCATCAGATCAGCGGTCGTTTGATCTGCACTTCTGAGACAAACCCAATCGTTTCCAATTTGATTCGCTTTTCGGCAAGATCGTAATCGGGTGATTGGTATGTGATCCCCGTCAGGAAGCGCTCCCGCTTTCCATCAAAGCTTTTTATC
>JAXHUD010000067.1:0-10921 GCA_034189815.1 Chloroflexota bacterium | reverse complement strand
TGAATGCCAACTTTCAACCGATCAATGTCACCTCGACATACCGGGCGATTAATCTGGTCCTGGCCGAGAAAGCAACGCTGGTTATGAACGGCCGGGGGGAGATCCATTCGGTGTCGAGAACCTTTCCCCTGCCCTCTGTTATCCGCCTGACCCGGATGATCAAACGCCCAAGACCGATCGTAAAGTTAACCCGTAAGGAAATTTTCCGCAGGGATAATTACACTTGCCAGTACTGCGGGCGACACCAAAGTAACCTCACCATCGATCATGTCATTCCCCGCCATATGGGCGGTCAAACGCAATGGGATAACGTGGTCACGGCCTGCCAGCGCTGCAACCACATAAAGGGCGGGATGACGCCCAAGCAATCCGGGATGGTCCCCCTCAAGAAGCCCAAGCGCCCCCCCAGCACGGCAACCTATCTATTTGGGAAACATTTACAACAAAGTAATGAGTGGCGGGAATTTCTCATCGGTTGGTAAACGCCGCCTGTTTTCCTTATTACGAAATCAGCAGTTGCATCAAATCCTCTGCAATAATCACATCGCCTGAAAAGGCTGATTTTGCCTTGCCTAAAAGCACATCTTTGTCCACGTCCACAGGGTAATGAGTCAGAACAAGGGTTCTGACGCCGGCCTTCGCGGCAACCTCACCGGCTTCCGCAGCGCCGGAATGACCGTAGGAAGACCCCGTTGCTTCGTGGATCAATATATCCGCGTTGTCGGCAAGCTGTACAACCTGGTCGCAAGGCGCCGTATCCGCCGAATAGCTGACTACGGCCTCGGGCAATTCGAACCGCAGCCCGATTGCCGGGATCATATGACAAACCGGATACGCCCAGGCCTTTAGTAATTCCGTGTCGATCATCGATTCTCTGTCCTCAGACGCCAGGCGATGGAAATTAACCGGATAAAAACCTTCCCAGGTGTCCCAATCGAAGAGCGCCATCATCCGTTCCACACGGTGGATTAAATCCGCCATGCCATAAATCGCGAGGGGCGCCTCCCGTCCCATTAACCAGAGATCCATCAACAACAAAGGCGCTCCGGAGACATGATCGGGATGAAAATGGGTTAAAACGATATCGGTGATTGATTGCGGATCCAGCCCGGCTTCTTCCAGTCGTACCACCGGGTTTCCGGGGCTGTCGACCAGAACCACCCTGTCATCAACTTCGAGGATAAAATGTGAATTGTGTTGGTGTTGGCTCGGGACGGCACTGGCTGTGCCTAAGAATGTGATTTTTGACATAAGCTCACCTTGATGCTTTGTTGAATGAATCAGTTATGAGGCTCGTCCGTTCCCTCATCAATGTGCATCTCCGCGGCTTGTTCCGGCTCCTCATACTCATCCTTGCGGTGCCGCCAGAAGATGAACCCAACGGAGAATAAAGCAATTACAAGCATCAGAGACTGGTTGGCATTGATCCCACCTACATAGCTGTTATCCAGCCGCAGATATTCCATCAAGAAGCGAAAGGCCGGATACGTCACCAGGTAAGACAGAAAAACATCGCCATACTTTAGTCTGCCGGCATATTTTCGGGAAACCCAGATCAGAAAGCCCATATTTGCCAGGTTGAAAAGCGATTCGTAGAGGAACAGCGGGTGATAAGTCGCAACATCCATATATTCGGGCAGCCGGTGCTGCGGGTCAATCGTGATCGCCCAGGGCAGGGTTGAAGGGCTGCCATAAACTTCCTGGTTGATGAAGTTGCCCCAGCGGCCAATCGCCTGCCCAAGGGCCAGCCCGGGGGCGTAAATATCCGCCCAGAGCCCAAACTTGAGGCCGCGTTTGCGAGTATAAAGATAGAGCGCAAGTGCGCCTCCCGCCACGGCGCCGGGGATGCCCAAGCCGCCGTTCCAAATTGCAATGGCAGCTAAAGGATGGGTCAGGTAATACTTCGTCGTGATGCCCTGCGCCACCATCGAAGCCGGCGGCGTGAAAATATGCCAGATCCGTGCCCCGATCACACCTCCGATCACCATCCAGGTCAGGCTGTCAATCACTACTTCAACGTTTTTACCGCGTCGTTTGGCTTCGAAATAAGCCAGGACGGTTGCAGCGATGATCCCTGCCAGGATAATTAACGCATAATATCGGATTTCAATCGGCCCAATAAAAAATCCTTCATTCATGATCGTCCTTCCTTTGTTTTGCCCCGCCTATCGGACCACTCTCCCGGGCCTGTTTGTGGACATACCAGAATCGCTGAAGCGCCGTGAAATGTGTCAGGATCGCCAGGATCCACAGAGAGATGTCAGGACGCCGAAGGAGGATACCCGGCGTCAGAATGATGTACCGCTCAGCACGGGTCATTAAACCCACCTTTGCTGAGAAGTGCAAAGCTTCTGCCCGGGCGCGAGCGTAGGATACCATCAGGGATCCGGTTACCGCAAAAAAGACCAGCAGGGCATTCGGCCAGTTATCGGTGCTGAAAAAATGAAATAATAGACCGCAGAAAACTGCGATCTCGGAATAGCGATCCGTAAAAGAATCAAAAAAAGCACCATAGATGCTGTCATCCCCCCGCTGCCGAGACATCGCACCATCCAGCGCATCCATCGGTCCAGCCAGCAAAGCTAAAAAACCGCCCCATGTCAGATATCCCATCGCAATAAAAACACCTGCAGCGGCGTTCCCAATCAAACCGAGAGCCGTCATCAGGTTAGGATGAAGGCCCATCCCATTCAGAAACGATGCAACCGAATCAAGGGCGCTGCTAAATGTTTTGCGTAAGAAAGCCGTAAAGGTCGGGGGTTCCGGTCGGTTTTCATTGATCATGAAATTAAGTCTATCACAATGCGACCCTTATGGTAGGCAAATCTCATTCATCATCTTCATCGTCGCCATCAATATCAATCAGAATATCGCGTTCTCGCCCACCCCCTTGCGACGGGCCTAGGATGCCTCGCTCTTCCAGTTCATCCACCAGGCGAGCCGCTCGTGGATAGCCGACCCGCAGTTGTCGCTGCAAGAAGGATGCGCTGGCATGACCCGCCTCCCTGATCAACTCAATCGCCTCGGTGATGAGCGCTTCATCTTCGTTCTCATCGTCTTCCAGGCCGACTTTCTCTTCCCAGGGCGGCGATTCACTATCATCATAGCGAGCCTGACCTGCCGATTCGTCTTTATCTTCCTCTTTCTTCCACCAGCGGATCACGCGGCTGAGTTCCTTATCCGAAACGATCACACCCTGCGACCGCATGGGTAAGCCAATTTCGGGGTGCAGGAAAAGCATATCCCCGCGTCCCAGCAAGGTTTCCGCCCCGCCGGTATCCAAGATCACGCGAGAGTCAATGGAAGTGGCAACCGTAAAGGAAATCCGGGTTGGGAAGTTTGCCTTGATCAGCCCTGTCACCACATCGGTACTGGGGCGCTGCGTCGCCACAACCAGATGGATGCCAATCGCCCGGGCCTTTTGTGCCAGGCGAACCAGTGCATGTTCGGTCTGGTCCGGCGCGGTCATCATCAGATCTGCCAGTTCATCGATCAGGATCACAATCTTGGGCAAGGTCTTCTTACCCTGCCGCGCCATCTTGTGATTGTATGAATCGATGTTTCGAGCTCGGGCCTTTTCTAGCAGTTTGTAACGATAGTCCATCTCGGATGTCGCCCAGCGCAATACACCGAGGATCCGTTCGATCTCAGTCTCCACGCTCCCCATCAGGTGCGGCAGCCCATTAAACCGCATCAACTCCACCCGTTTCGGGTCAATCATCGCCAGCTTTAGATCGGCTGGACTGTTGTTCATAACCAGACAGGTCGTAATGGCCGTGATGCATACACTCTTCCCGGACCCGGTCGTCCCGGCGATTAGCAAGTGCGGCATCGTGGTCAGGTCGGATACCACCGAACGGCCGGAGACATCTCGTCCCAATGCCAGCGCCAGTGGGGAATTCACCCGGTAAAACGTCTCCGATTCAATCAGTGGCCGTAGTTGAACTTTGGCGGCGTTCGGATTTGGAATTTCGATACCCACATAGGATTTCCCCGGCACGGGTGCTTCAATCCGCAGCCGTTCCGCTGAGAGCGCCAGTGCGAGATCGCGCTGCAGTGAAGAAATCTGCGCCACTCGGATTTTCTGACGTTCGTCATCCGATTTATCAATGTACCCGGGTTCAACCGCAAATTGAGTCACGGTCGGCCCCGTTCGGAATCCCACGACCCTGGCGGGAATGCCGAATTCATCCAGGGTCTTTTCGATCAGGCCCGCAGTCATATTGATTGTTCGCTTGTCGGGTTTATAGGTTTCGCCTTTCAGGAGCAGGTCCAGCGGCGGCAGATCGGGAGACCGTTCCGGCGCCGTCTCGGACGTGTTCTCGGCGATGTCCGGCGTGTCAAAGGATTTCCTGAATTCCGGTGGGAGGTAAACCTGCTTCTTGGGCATTTCCGTGCGAGCTTCCGGTTCATCATCCAGCTCACTTACCATCACAGGTTTGGGCATTTCCATTGTGTTTGAGGCAGATTTGGCCGCTTTTGCCGCGGTCCCCAATCGCCTTTGAACGGCCTTTTCCAATTTAGTCAGAAGGTTAAAAGCGCTGATGATTGAAAAGCTGAATAAGATCAACAGCAGAACGAATGCCAGGGTCGGGCCAATCGCTGCGCTGAAAATTTCCGAGACCCCCCAACCCACCAGGCCGCCCAAATCGTTCCCGAGCTCCGCCTCAGCGATCGAACTACCGCTGATCAGCGAGAGCAATCCCATCAGCATGAAGGCGGCAAATTCGAGACTCAGGATACGGCCGAGTGCGATCGTCTCCGGCGGATGCTTCCGCCAGCGGATCACACGTAGACCAATATAGATCATCGCAGCAACCAGGAGGAAACGTCCCAGCCCCAACCAGCGGGCCAGGAAGGCGGTCAGCGGTGAAATTAGCGCACCCTGCGTGATACCAACAGAACCCAGCAAAAGGATCGCCGCACCGGCAAAGAGCAATACCCCCAAGAGGTCCCAACCAAATCGCAAGAAACGTCGGAACCCTGTTGGCGCTTCATCTTGCCAACTCGGACTTTCATCGAATAGTCCCGGCTGGCCTGAGCCCTTGCGCTTGTTTTCGGTTTGGTGAGAATCGTTTGCCATTGTCAGGCCGTATAACTTTCCAGTTTGAGACCCAGCCGGCGCTTCCTTGGATCAATATGCAATATGCAAACGTTAACCGCCTGGCCCTCATAGAGAAAATCATCTATATGCGTGCACCCATTCGGGAAATTCATTGAGGAGATATGGATCAGGCCTTCCACACCCTCTTCCAGACGGGCAAACGCACCATACTTGACGATGCTGGAAATCGTCGCCGGGACTGAATCACCCGGCGTCAGGTTCTCAGCCAGCAAATCCCACGGGTTGGGTTCCAGGCGCTTAAGGCTCAGGGCGATACGGCCCTTATCTTCAGCCACCTGCAGAATCAGGGTTTTCACCTGATCGCCCACCTGGAGAATGTCGGCCGGATGCTGCACGCGACCCCAGGACAGTTCTGAGACGTGGATCAGTCCTTCCAGGCCGCCCAGGTCTACAAACGCGCCGAAATTCGTCACATTGGTGACCAGGCCATCAACCACATCCCCGGATTGCAAACTGGACAGCAAATGCCGCCGTTGGCCTTCGCCAGCCAAAGCTGCGCGCTCCGAAAATACAACTCTTTCTTTCTCCGGTTCGCATTCGATGATTTTCAGTGAGATATTTCGATCGAGATACGGAGTGAAATAGACTTCCCGCTCATCTTCCCTGGCTTCAGCCGGCACATCGATCAGGTGCGAGGCGGGTACAAAGCCATGAATATCCTCCCCCGCCACCAACAATCCGCCGCGGTTATAACCCACGACGTTCAGATCCACGATCTCGTCTCCCTGATAAACCTGGAGGATTCTGTCCCAATTTACCCAGGAAGACGCAAGGTCTCCGAAATCATTTTTTCCAACCGGCGGCGTCACCGCAGCATCCACTTCAGGTTCATCAAGTGGTTCATCTGCCAAAACGGCCGCCCACCAACCCTCATCCGGCTCCATAGGTGGCTGGATAGAGTTATTGTCCTCTCCCCGGACGTCCATAATTTCCTCCGTGTTTCTCCCTGATTTTGACACCACCATTATTATTTTTCCCCTTCCCGCGCCGCTAATTCCATACTAATAATCGCTTTTGAAACAGCTTCAATGGCGACTCGTTGCTTTCGATAAAGGTCAGCTTCCGACATTGAAAGCCGGGTTGCTACTTCTCGGACTTTGCGACCTTCGAGAAATTTCAATTCCAATATATTATAAAGGATCCATTCAGCCGTAAACCGCCGTTCACCCTCAGGCTTTATCTTCTCAATGGCCGTTTTCAATATCGCCCGCAGCGCGTTAGCTGGGCTGCCGTCGTATTCGTCCACCGCTTGCTTGACGATGTTCAGGCTCAATAACGGGCTTTCTGTCAGCT
The DNA here is from genome assembly GCA_034189815.1 of Chloroflexota bacterium. Taxonomy (GTDB): domain Bacteria; phylum Chloroflexota; class Anaerolineae; order Anaerolineales; family Anaerolineaceae; genus Brevifilum. The sequence goes on along the minus strand of JAXHUD010000067.1, from coordinate 4,503 downwards.
TCGGTCCACCCCAATAATGTGATAGGGCATCTTTTACCCAGGTGAGGAAGTCCTCTTCCGGCAAATCAACTTCATCTAATAATACACTAGTTTTATTATAACTAGAGGTTGCTCTTAATTGTTGGATCAAGGCCACCTGAGGCTGTAAAGATTCCAGTGACTTGAATACCTGCTGCTGCATGCGCCAATCTCGCAAAGAGATGGTCACCCGGTAAATCAAGATATTAAGCGATTGCAGATGTTCTTCTTCCATCTCCCGATCCTGTTCCCAGGGAAAACCGCACAATCCAAGGACCAGCTTGCCGCTCTGAGGGTCGTCGTAGACCAGCGGAATCAGCAAATGATCATTCCAATAAAAGAAATCCGTTTTCAAGGACGATCCTTTTTCAAGTGAAAGTTCCAAAACCTCGTCCGAAGCTTCAATGGCTTCAAATGCTTCGCCATCCCCCGTTGTGGTGAGCAGTTCCAACCCCTTGCCATCCACCATTGCAATAAATGCTCCGCGCACCTGGAGTAAATCGCAGATCGTCGCCGCCGCGATTTCAAGAAACTGGCTTAAATCCGATCGGGTGAGTAAATGGTCTTCGAGGGATTGGATCATGGCCACGTCTTCCCGGTCTCTGCCGTAGAACAATATCCGTTCCCAAAACGGCGCCAGGAGCGTGATCACATACTCCATGAACAGGATCGTTCCAACCATGAAAATTGGCACAAAGGCATTGTATGTCTGATCCCACAACAAGCCCAAACGCCGGATAACCGTCGTGACAGCTAATGCCACCGAAGCTGTGACAGGTCCGCGTAGCAGCCATTTGAACAGGCGGCTCTTGACCAATCGGTCCGGCCAGGTGACGCCGAAAAAGGCGACGGAATAGGCCATGATGACAAGGAAGATGCCAACGACCAGGCTGCTCAGACTGACCAGGGCCCAAAACAGGATCGTGTTTTGCGTGAAGAAGTCCGACCCGTAAAGCAGATATGGATAGGTGCCGATCGCCGCGATGGTCGCACCTGTCAACAGGTAAATCATGCGCCGGCGGCTGGTCTTCGTAACCGTCCGTTGGAAAGCCCGGAAAAGCAGCGATCCGGCGATGATCATAATAAAGAAATAATAGAGTGCAAAGATATTTGTGAACGAGGTCCTGGTGAGATATGGTGCAGGTGAATCCGTGGGGATATACTCCCCCACTAAAACGTTCGTCAGGACCAACACGACCAACGCCAAAGAACATACATAGGTAATCCGCACAAGCCACCGTCTTCGTCCGCGGCTGGGCCGACCCGTCAACGTCAGCAGTGAATCGGAAAAGTGAAGATAGGTTGCCGGCAGGAATACAATCCCCACCCACTTCAACTTCAGCATGATCTCGACAATCGCCTGATTATCGCTCACGCCAGCCAATGATTCAGCGGTGTAACCAACCACCACACAAATCAGGATCAAGATAAATGCCCGCGCCACGCTCTCGCGTAGGTTAAACGCAAACGCGTAGAGCAGTAGAGAAAATGCTGCAATTGCAACGCCAGCCGTTAATATCTGGCTGACCGTCTGGATCGCAATATCCCAATAAAAATCAACGAACATAAAAGTACGCTACCTACCGGATAAACCGGCTATAAAATAAAGCCAATTCCTGGTTGGGGAAATAATGATCCCGGAATCCACAAAAAACGAACCCCATTTTGGACGCCATCGCAACCGCAGGGTCATTCTTGGATTGCATCTCGAGCATCAGGCTGATGAAACCACGGCTGGATGCCAGGTTCATCACCGTCAGAATCAGACCACGGCCGATCCCCTGCCGGCGCAGTGACGCACTGACCACCAGATCGGTGATCCTAAGCAGTTTCGCTTCCCGCTCCGCCAGTACTTTAATGTACCCCACCGGACGTTGGTTAAATTCAGCCAGTAAGAACGCCTCTGGCTGGTCGAGATCCGAAAAGATCTTCACTTTCTTGCGAGGATATGCAACGGAGATCCGGCGGGGTAACCGAACCCGTCGGAAGGCAGCCTGTATATTTTGCGGTTCAAAATCCATCGCCATCTGCCAGACATACTCGCTGTAATAGCCATGCTCAAAGGCAGAGAGCTCAGTAATATCATTTTTCGTCACAGGTCGAACATCAATTTCAGGCATATTCCACACTATCCCTCAGGTGCTGGAGCAACTTCTATCGAGATGATGCACGGGGTCATCTCTGCCCCGGTGTTATCCAATGGTACCAATTGTAAAAGATAAGTTCCGGGCGTTAATGAACTGGTATACCAAAAGCCCAAACTCTCATCCAGCCTCAACTGGTTACCAGCTGCAATCGTCGTCCAATTAACCGCCCCGGTCTGAGAATATTCGTACTTGTACGATCCAAAATTCTCAACGTTCACCGAACCGATTAATTCAACCGTACCGCTGACGGTATCGCCATCACCCGGTGAAGTAATTTCTTTCACGCCCTCGATACACTCCGAAACGAGCGATTCCTGACCAACTGTGGGCGTGGGGATCGGAGTCGGCCCTTGTTCCGCCGCGGTAAGCGTAGCGGTTGCCGCTGCAAATGGATCAATCGTAGGCGTCGACGCGAGTTCAATTGAGGGCATCTGCGGCCCCGCCACCGTGACAACCAGGAATTCGCCGATGATAAGCAATAAGAGCAGGGTCAGGCTGGTCGTTGACTTCACCAATTTTCGCTGCGCCAATGACCGTTCCAACCCAAAAACGGATTTCTGCCACTCTCTTAACGCCGTTGCAAACCGTCTGGCGTAAACCAGTATGGCAATGACCAGAACGATAAATATGCCGACACTATACGTGACAAGGCCACGCAGAATACTGTTAAGCAAATTACTCATTTAGCGTGATTTTCAACCCAAACCGAATGTCAAACCGAAAGCCATTCGAATTAAAGCTGTGCCAGGACACCGCGGATCAATGTCGTCAGCTTGGGGACGAGAACCCGTCCCGCCTCCAGGACCTCTTCATGCGTGGTAATCGTGCTGCCATCCAGGTTCGCCTTATTACTGATGCCGGAAACGCCCAACACGCGCATTCCGCCGTGGCGAGCAACAACAACCTCGGGCACGGTGCTCATGCCCACGGCATCCGCACCAATTCCCCGCAGGAAGCGTAATTCCGCCGGCGATTCAAAGGAAGGCCCAGCCAGAGAGACGTAGACGCCCTCCTGATAGTCCATATCTGCTTTCTCAGATGCCTTTCGCGCTAACTTGAGCAGCTCTTTATCGTAAGGCTGGCTCATATCCGGGAATCGGACGCCGAATTCTTCCAGATTCGGCCCCTTCAGCGGATTTGCCCCACCCATGCCGATCAGATTGATATGATCATTGATCAACATCAGGTCACCGGGGACAAAATCGGGGTGGATCGCGCCGGCAGCGTTGGTGACGATCAGCTTGTCACAGCCCAATTGCTGCATCACGCGCACGGGCAGAGTGATCTGCCCCATAGAATAACCTTCATAAAAATGGGTCCGACCCTGCAAGATAAATACTTTTTTACCTTCAATCTTGCCGATCACCAAGCGGCCATTGTGACCCTGAACAGTAGAGAGCGGCCAGCAGGGGATCTCCTGGTTAGGGATTACTGTGGCGCCTTCGGCACTGTCTGCCAGATCGCCGAGTCCAGTCCCCAGGATCATCCCGATCTCAGGTTCAATATTAATCCGAGCACGGATCGCGTCAGCTGCGCGATTGATATCTGTCATTGTAATAAAATCGCTCATTTTAATCCTTTTCGTCTTGTCAGGGCTATAAATGTATTATAACACCCGTTCATTTTAATGGGATTTTGAGAACCTGTGTAATCAGGGGAATCGCATCTAAAATCAGAGTATCCTTGAAGGATGGAAACAAGAACACCAACACTGATAAAGATATTTAGTGAAATCGAAGACCCAAGAGTAGACCGGACAAAGCAGCATAAATTGATTGACATATGAGTGATCGGGATCTGTGCTGTTTTATGAGGGGCGAATGATTGGGTGAAGGTTTAGTTATTTAGGGAAGCCAACATAGAGAGGCTTGAGAAGATACTTGAATTACCCAATGGGATACCTTCACATGACACCTTTGGTCGAGCGGGTAAATTACTTTACGCGAATTCTGGCAAATTTTAAGGTTAATAAGACCTGTTGCACTTACAATTTGAATCCAAGCGACAATATATCAGACTTCACCCCATTTTCTTCTCCACTTTCCGGGGTTGCTAACCGTTTTTTTGCCTATGTAAACCCCCCTTGCTTGCCGTAATGTAGACTGTACAATAAGCGTATGGACGAGCTACACGATATAGACCAGAAAATTGCAGATCTCGAGCAGGCATTAATGGATCTGGGTCATCGCCGAAGCCAGATTCTTGATGAGCTGGCCCAACTGCGCCACCAACGTCTCGCTCAAGAGTCTCCCGGTCAGTTACCCCTGCAGCTCAATAGGCTTTCGATTGATAAGCATGCCTCTCAGGAGGAAAAGATTCGGCTGTTTCGCTCCTTGTT
>JAXHUD010000066.1:0-12338 GCA_034189815.1 Chloroflexota bacterium | reverse complement strand
ATTTTTGCGCCCGTCGGCACCCAGGCGACTGTCAAATCATTGACCCAGCGTCATCTCTATGAACTGGACGCCAAGCTCATCCTGGCCAACACCTATCACCTCTATCTCCGCCCCGGCGATGATCTGATCGCCGAGATGGGCGGCCTGCACAGCTTCATGAACTGGGACCGGCCGATCCTGACCGATTCAGGCGGTTTCCAGGTTTTCTCGCTCTCGGACATGCGCAAAGTGGACGAGGACGGGGTCGACTTTAAAAGTCACATCGACGGCTCTACCCAACGCTTCACACCCGAAAGTTCCATCGCAGTCCAGGAAAACCTCGGCGCGGATATCATCATGGCTTTTGACGAATGCGCCGACCCTTATGACCGGGAGTACATCGAACAGGCCATGCACCGTACACACCGCTGGGCAGAACGCAGCAAAGCGGCCCAGACCAGGAAGGACCAGGCCCTCTTCGGGATCGTCCAGGGCGGCGTCTTCCCCGAGCTGCGGGAGATCTCCGCGCAGCATATCGCTTCGCTGGATTTCCCCGGCAATGCCATCGGCGGGCTGTCCGTCGGCGAGACCAAGGACGAAATGCACTCGATGATCGAACTGGTCAACGATATCCTCCCGCAGGACAAACCCCGCTATCTGATGGGGGTCGGCACGCCGCAGGACCTGGTGGAAGGCGTCCGACGCGGGATCGACATCTTCGACTGTGTACTGCCAACCCGGCTGGCACGCCACCGCGCCGCCATGACCGCCCGCGGCCGGATGAACATGATGAACGCACAATACGCCCGGGACGAACGTCCAATCAGCGAGAATTGCGACTGCTACACCTGCCAACACCATACACGAGCTTATATCCGCCACCTGCTCCAGGCCAGAGAGATGTTATCCGGGACGCTGCTCTCGATCCATAACATTCACACCCTGCTCAGCCTGGCCCGTCAAATGCATCAAGCTATCCAGACAGGTGAATTTGATCAATTCGCCAGTGACTATCTGGCTAATTTCTAAGACTGGACCAGGAGCCAAACCATGACAATATTTCAAGCCATTCTCCTCGGCATCCTGCAGGGGTTGACCGAATTCCTGCCCATTTCCAGTTCCGGCCATCTTGTGATCCTGCCTTTCTTCCTAAATTGGCAGCTGCCGGAAAAACAAATATTTATCTTCAACGTCCTGGTGCAGTTAGGGACATTGGTAGCCGTGATCTTCTATTTCCGCAAGGAACTGGTCGCCATCATTAGGGCTTTCTTCAAACAACTTTTTGCCGGTAAGCCCTTCGCCACCCATGAAGCCCGCCTGGGCTGGCTGTTGATCATCGCCACCATCCCGGCAGGACTGGCGGGCATCTTCCTGCAGGACCTGGTCGAACAATCCTTCACCTCCCCCTTGATCGCCGGGATTGCACTGCTGGTCACAGCATTGATTATGTTCATTGCCGAACGGGTCAGCCGGAAGATCGGCGATTTACATGACGTCACATTCGTCACTGCCCTGGTGATGGGCCTGATGCAAATCCTGGCGCTCTTCCCGGGCATCTCCCGCTCCGGTTCAACCATCTCAGGTGGGATGTACCGGGACCTCAACCGGGAAGCCGCCGGCAAATTCTCCTTCCTGATGTCCATTCCCGTGATGCTGGCGGCGGGCGGACTATCCACCTACCAGATGGTGACAGAAGTGCCGGACCTGACGACCTTCCTGCCCCTGATAGTCATCGGCTTTCTGACGGCCATGGTGGTGGGATATATCGCCATCCGCTGGCTGCTCAAATTCCTGGCAAAGCATTCCCTGATCTATTTCTCCGCCTATTGTGCGGTGTTGGGTATCATCACCATTATCGTCTGGACAATAAATTAAATCATGTGGATCAAGCGGCTACTCCCTACCATTCTGCTGTTGCTTTTGATTCTGGTTGGATGCGCAGCGCCCAGCGAACCTTCGGAAGCGGCCGCGATGACCGTGATCACCCTGGAGACCACACCGGCCCTGGCCCATTGGCTGCCGCTGGCAGCCAAATGTGCGAATAATCTGCCAGATCTGGGACTTTCAGCGACGGTAGGAACAAGGGAGAACCTGTCTCCCGGTTCGGCTGACCTGATCCTGCGCCTCGGCCCGCGTGAAGAGCTCGATCCTTTTGTGACGGTCCTGGGGCAGGAACAATTAGTGGTCCTCGCCGGCGTAGACGTCCCGTTGACCGAGATCGGTCTCGAAAGCTTACGGCAGATCTATTCAGGCAACGCGGATCAGTGGTCGGACCTATCCGAGTTCGATGACCCTGAGGAATCAGGCGATGCCATCACAACTTTCGGCTATCCCACCGGGCACGAACTGGCTAAATTCTTTAACGAGATTTATCTTGGCGAAGCGCCGCATTATGCCGTCACTCAATCCTATTCGACGGTTGAACGCCTGGTGGAATTGCTGCAGGAAAACCCCGCGGGGATCGCCTACGCCCTTGCCAGCCAGGCGCCCCCAAACGCGCTGACGCTGGCCGTAACGGATATCGAACCCGATACAAACGCCCTCTGGGTCCTGGCGGTTACGCCTGACGAACCCGCTGACGGCCTACGGCAGCTCCTGCTCTGCCTGCAAAATACCCAGTGAGTCAATCAGTCCGGGCGTGTGACTGGCAAGGAAGATACCGGTCTCCTTCCTGATCGTGATCCCCCTCGAATCGCCCATCTTCTCCACAATAAAACGTCGAAGATCGCTGGCCTTTTCCGGCGTGAACCCCTCCCGTAAATCCCACATCGAAAAGACGTACCCCACCAGCGCGTCGGGGTCCGTCACCCACAAGTCACATGGGTATAGGTCCTGGCGAACCTCCTCAAACACCTCTTCAAGATAAGCGCCACCGTTGCGCAGCCCAAAGCGCCGGCGGTCGTTGTCCGCCATCCGGAATCCGGGTTCAAATGCCTCCAGCAGGTCATAAAGGTCGGTCATGTGTAATCTTCCGTTGGTTGCAGCCAGGAACAGCCCATCCGGCCTGATGACCCGGGCGCACTCGGCGATGGCCGCTTCCATCGAGGGCACATGGTAGAGCATGTGATTGGCCGTCACCCGGTCAAACTGGCCGTCCGGTAAGGGCAGCGCTTGTACATCGCCGGTCAGGTAGTCAAAACGTGTATCCGCTGGGCCGATGCCTTCCCGCCCGCTGGCGACCATGCCGGGGGAGAGGTCCATCAGGGCAAATTGTGCAGTCTCGGGGAAGCGTGAGGCGTTATCCTCCCACTGCGTAGCGTTCCCGCAACCCACAGCCAGGATCCGCTGGCCGTCATCAATGGCAAGATGCTGATAGATCCAATCCGACCAGAGGACCGTGCTGGTGCTGAATTTCTGGTGTAAGGCGATCCGCAGATCCAGGTTGGTCGGATCGCGATATTGATCGTCCTTGAGATAATCCTGATCGGTGAATTTGCTCATCGGAAATCCTTTTGTTGAAAGGGACATTCCCCCCGATTGTATCACTCGAACTTGGATTGAGGAATCAAGTGATTTAGAAATCGACTGATAACGTAGCACACCTGCTTTATTTTGTCATTGTGACGAGCGGAGTGAGATCAAGCTGCATCAACGATGTGCCAAGCGCCAGAAGGCGCTGGCTAAATCCTGCAAAGGTCGAAGCATCTAAGAATTAGACTTCGTACCAAGTTTATCAAAGCATCAGCAACCGGCTTACCACCGAAGTAATCCTAAAAAATTGAGAAAAAACTTGCTATTTTGCTTAAATACCCCTCATTAACCATCTATTTCTGAGAGCGCCACGTCGGCGCTATTTCCTCTCGAGGTCGATAATTTTACTCAGCATAAGAACCCATTCAAAACCGTCCAAAACCGACACAAAACCGTCCAATCTTGACAGCACCTTTCAAACGGATTATAGTTAGCAAACGTTTCATAAATATAGAAACGAGCAGATCTTTAATAAATCCTAGAAAGATGGAGTAATAGCATGTCAGAACGTTATGTTGGAACCGTCAAGTGGTTCAGCGCCCCTAAGGGGTATGGTTTCATTGGTCGTGACGATAGTGAAGACGATGTCTTCGTACATTTCTCCGCTATCCAAATGGAGGGTTACAAGCGATTGAAAGAAGGACAAGAAGTCGAGTTTTCCATTGAGGACGGTCCAAAGGGACTTCAAGCAGCAAATGTCATTCTGGCTTCCGAAAGCAATGCAGAACCAGTTATGGAAATGGATGCCGATTTGGAAATGGATGACGAGCTTGAATTTGAAGTTGAATCCGAATTGGACGATGAGGACGACCTGGACGATGAGGTCGAATCTGAATTGGACGACGACGAAGAAGAGGACATCGATTCAGAACCAGACACGGAAGAACTCTAATCTTCAAAATTTTTATCGGGTCGCCTAAGGCGACCCGGTTTTTTTATTAATGCACTCCAATTAGGTATGAGATCACCTTCACCACCTCTAATCCCGCCATCCGCCACCCCTGTGGGTAACGGAACCAGGTTGTGGAGCGGAACCAGTGACCCGCCACCGGACGGACCCGAATCGTGATCCCCGTCCCAGCGAAGACGTCACGGAAGATCAAGCGCGTCCGCAGGCTGTGGTAGGGATCCGTTACCACCATTAAATCGGACCAGTGTTTGCTCTCAGTCAATGTCCGTACGGCTTCCGCTTCCTCCACCGTGCTGTCCACCCGGTCAGTGGTCAGATAGATCCGGCCTGGGCTGAATCCGCCGGCAATCGCTCCCTCCCTAAGTGCGGCATTTGCTGTGTTGTTGGTGTTTGTTAAGATCAGGTTGCTGACAAAATCCTTCTCCAGCATATAGAGCGCCAGGTCCAACCGGTCACCGTCATCGCCGCTCAGCACAACTACGGCGTTGACCTTGTCCACCGGGTCGGCGACGATCAGGATGGCCCCAATCGCCACCAGAAAGACATAAAGTAACAACACGCCGCCCAAGAGCTTCAGCGGCCAGGGAATACGTTTCAAACCTTGCCACCCATCTTCAACCGAAGGTTTCTGATTTATTTTCATCATTTTGAAAAACCCGGATTTTGGAAACAGCGGTTTTCATTCGCCCCAGACCTTCTTCCAGAAGCTGTCTGGGACAGCCGAAATTCAACCGGACGAAGCCCGTCCCTGCCTCGCCAAAGGTCGCCCCGTCATTCAAGCCGACCTTAGCTTCTTCGAGAAAGAATTTATGGGGAGAACGATCCAGTTCCAGGCCGCGACAATCCAACCAGGCCAGATAAGTACCTTCCGGCTTCCAGACCTCAACGCCGGGCAGTTCCTCGCGCACAAACGCCACCAAAGCATCCCTGTTGGTCTCCATATAGGCCAAAACCTCATCCAGCCAGGGCTGCCCATTCCGGTAAGCGGCCAGCGCCGCCCGCATACCGAGGATGTTCGGGTGTCCCAACAGCATCGTCATCGAGGTATTCAATCGCTCACGCAGGTCATCATCCTGCGCCACATAGATCGAGGTGGACAGACCCGCCAGGTTGAAGGTCTTACTGGGCGCGAAGTAGGTCACTGTTCGGGCGGCCACTTCCGGCGCCAGGCTGGCAATCGGAATGTGCCGGTGACCCGGGAAAACCAGGTCCGCATGGATCTCATCCGAACAAATCAATACATCGTGCGCCAGGCATATCTCTGCCATCCGGGTCAATTCATCCCGAGTGAACACCCGTCCCACTGGGTTATGTGGGCTGCAAAGGATAAACAGCTTCACCCCGGAAGCAGCTTTCGCTTCAAAGTCGTCAAAATCAATCTCATATTTCCCATCCTCACGCCGTACAAGGGGGTTCTCCACTCCCTGTCGTCCGGCCTGTGCCGGTGCGCTGAGGAACGGCGGGTATACCGGGGGCTGGATCATGACCTTATCGCCCGGCTCCGTCAGCGAATAGATCGCGTGGTTAAAGCCCGTCACGACTCCTGAGATGAATGAAACCACTTCGGGAAGGACGTCCCAGGCATGTCGATCTGCCAGATGGGTCGCAATCGCTTCCTGCAAACCCTCCGGGGCCAATCCATACCCAAAGACGCCGTGGTCCACACGCTCGCGCAGCGCTTCGATCACCGGCTCTGGGGAACGAAAATCCATATCCGCTACCCACATCGGTAATACGTCCTCGTCGAACCAGTTCCACTTGACACTTTCGGTCTGGCGTCGGTTGATGATTCTGTCAAAATCCATGTTTGCTCCTTTGTTCATGATCGCATGAATTATAGCCGATGCCGGTAAATAACGCAGGAGCCGCCCAAACAAAAAATGGTATACTCAACTTCAAAGCTGCACAATGGAGTTCAAATTGAAGAAAACAGTCAAGGGCCTGCTGAAACTCACCCGATTTGATGAATACGTCTATTTCGTGCTGATCACCACTCTACTGGGTGTCGCTGCTGCGATGGGCAGCTTTGATTGGCACATGCTGATCCTGCTGCCGGCCAATTGGCTGGCTGTGGGGTTCGCTTTCATGATCAACGACATTGAAGATGCACCTGATGATGCGCTTTCCAGTAATAAAGTCAACCGCAACCCGGTTTCCGCCGGGCTGATCACGCCAAAAACCGCCCGGATCTGGACTTTTATCGTCGGTGTGGTTTCGGCGGCGCTTTTCGCCCTGCTGGGTACCCGGCCTTTCATATTTGGCCTTATCAGTCTGATCCTGGGCTATCTCTATTCCGCGCGCAGTGTGCGGCTGAAGACCATCGCGGTGCTGGATATCGTCTCGCATTGCCTGATGCTGGCAGGACTGCAATTTCTCACGGGCTATTTCACCTATGCCGACCAATTCAACCGAATTTGGTTTTGGCCCTTTGCGTTCGTCGTTTCGATTTCCATCTATGGCGAACTCTTTAACGAAATCCGTGATATCGAAGGCGATTCAGCTGCCAATTTACGCCATACGGCGATTGTCCTCGGGAGCAAAATCAGCCACGCCCTGATGCTGGTCATCCTCGTTTTTGGCATCTTCGCAGGTTTCATCACCTTCATCGTGATTGACTTGATCCCATTTTGGGTCTTCATCCTTATGGCGGTCCTAGCCGCCCTATTCATCATCCCCCCAATGCTCAAGGTGCGGCGTGACGATGGCAGCATCGCTATCCAGGGCGCGTTCCAAAAGCCCCTGGAACACGCGGCGGCTCTCGCCCTGATTCTACAATATCTTCTACCCTGGTTAAGTGATGTTTTGCATCTGGGACTTTTTGAATCATTCATATTTAAAGGAATTTCATGCCTAACAACAAGCTTCCGGAACTGCGCCTACTGGCGCCAACCGGTTGGCAGGATTACGAATTGATGGATACCGGCGGAGGCCAGGCTCTGGAAAGGATTGGCCCTTACCGTTTGATCCGGCCCGAACCACAGGCAATCTGGTCCAAAGGAATGCCGAAAAAAGTCTGGGATGCCGCTGATGCGGAGATGTTCCCCACTGGCGGTGAATCCGGCGGTGACTGGAACTATCGCAAGCCCATCAAACAGCCCTGGGTGATCGACTATCACGGGCTGAAATGTGAAATTAGGCTGGGAAAATCCCGCCATATTGGTGTTTTTCCGGAGCAGGCCAGCCAGTGGGACTGGATCGAAGAACAGATCAAATCCGCCGGACGGCCCTTGCGTGTGATCAACTTATTCGGTTACACCGGCATGGCAACCGCCGCGGCCGCCCGAGCCGGCGCAGAGGTGACCCACGTGGACGCCTCCAAGCACGCCGTCTCCTGGGCAAGCCACAACCTGGACCTCTCCGGCCTCGGTCAGGCACCCGTGCGCTGGCTGATAGAAGATGCCCGTAAATACCTGCGGCGAGAGGCCAAACGTCAATCGTACTATGACGGGATCATCCTGGACCCGCCCAAATTCGGCCGGGGGCCGAGCGGCCGAGTCTGGAGTTATTTCGAGGATATTTCCGGCCTGCTCGATCAGTGCCGCAAGGTGCTCACAAAACAGCCGCGTTTCATCTGTCTGACCTCTTACGCCATCCAGGCTTCAGCCCTGGTGCCCCAACAGGCCGTACAGGAGATCCTCAAACCCTTTGGCGGTCAATTCACCAGCGGTGAGCTGGTGACCGTTGACTCAAGCCAGGGCCATATCTTATCGCATTCGCTGTATACCCGTTGGACATCGGATTAATTGGTTGGAGGAAGTATGAACCAAAAAAAATCTCTCACCCTGATCGGCCCCGGCGTAATGGCCGAAGCTATTATCAGCGGTCTGATCAAAGAAAAGGTTATCCCGGCCGGGAACATCCTTGCTTCCGGGCCGCGCCAGGACCGTTTAGATGACCTGGCCGAGCGTTACCAGGTCAAAACCACCACGGACAATCCGTCCTCCGTGCAGGATGCGGATGTAGTGATCCTCTGCGTCAAGCCGCAGAAACTGGATGAGGTCCTGGACGATCTGAGCGGCGAAGTACCCGAAGGCGCTCTGGTGATTTCAATCGTCGCCGGCGCGACACTTCAGAACCTGATGACAGGCCTGGACCATGCCGTGGTCGTCCGCGCCATGCCGAACACCCCCGCCCAGGTTGGCGAAGGGATGACGGTCTGGACTCAGAGCAGTGACATATCCGATGACCAGCACGACCTCGCCGGACAGATCCTCGGTGCGCTGGGTCGAGAGATTTTCGTGGAAGATGAGAGTTATATCGATATGGCCACCGCCGTTTCCGGCACCGGGCCGGCCTATGTATTCCTTTTCCTCGAAGCCATGATTGACGCCGGCGTGCACCTGGGGCTACCCCGCCGCATAGCTGAGGAGATGGTCATGCAGACCATCAAAGGATCCATCACCTACTACAGCGAAAACGATTCACATCCCGCCCGGCTGCGAAACCAGGTTACCTCGCCCGGCGGCACCTCCGCGACGGCCCTTTACTACCTCGAGAAAATGGGCTTCCGTACAGCGATCTCTCGGGCGATCTGGGCCGCCTTCAGCCGCTCGCAGGAGCTGGGCAAAGGGCAGGACCACCAGGACCCCGAACACATTTAACTAAGGGACACGGAGATGGAAGAACTCATCAAACAATCAAAGGCAGTCGGCAAGGCCTTAACCCAAACGGGATTGACCGTCGCCACGGCCGAATCCTGCACCGGCGGCCTGCTGGGTCATATCCTCACAAGCGTCTCCGGTTCCTCGGCTTACTATGCGGGCGGCGTGATCGCTTACAGCAACGCAATCAAAGAAGTCTTACTGGGCGTGCGGCATGAGACCCTCCTGGCTCATGGTGCGGTCAGTCATGAAACCGCACGCGAAATGGCTGCGGGCGCCCGCGAAGCGCTCAACGCTGACATCGGCCTTTCCACCACAGGCATTGCGGGCCCCACCGGTGGAACGGCTGAAAAGCCGGTCGGCCTGGTTTATATCGGCATCAGCACTACGGAGAAGACGGAAAGCTACGAATGTCAATTCAATGGCAGCCGTGGATTAGTAAAACAGCAAACGGTGGAAAAACTTTTAGAAAAATTGATCACGAACCTGCTTTAGCAAAGAACAAAAATGTCAAACGACTTTCGGAAAAGAATCTTGGTGCTTTCAGCAGAATCTGGCCTGGGTCATAAGTCCGCAGCTGAGGCTTTGCAATCCGCCTTCCAAATCAAATTTGGAGACGGCGTCACGGTTGAAATCATTAATCCGCTCGATCATCCCGAAACACCCAAATTCCTCAGAGACAGTCAATCCAACTACGATGAAATTGTAAAAAAACTCCCCGAGATCTACAAGTTCGGCTATGAAATCAGCGATTGGGAACTACCCGTCAGTTTGCTGGAAGGCGGCCTGATCGTTGCAATGTATGAGGCATTCCGTGAAATTGTTCTAGAATACACACCAGACCTCGTGGTTTCAGCTTATCCGCTTTACGCTGCGCCGCTAAGCACCGTCCTGGAATTAAATGACTTGCCGAAAATACCGATCGTCACCTCAATAACAGACCTGGTGTCCGTTCACCAGGTCTGGTTCAACACGAATGTTACACTCCTCACTGTCCCTACTGAAGACGTATTCGAAGATGCCCGCCAAGCCGGTTTTAGTGAAGACCAACTCCTGCTGACCGGTATACCTGTGAAACCAGAAATCGGCAAACTGCAAGAAACGGATAAAGCTACAATTCGCAAAGAATTAGGGTGGGAGATAAATAAGCCGACGGCACTCGCTGTTGCCAGTCCACGAGTTACAAACCTTAAGACTTACCTTAAAGACCTCGACAACCTGGGAATAGATTTTCAATGGGCCATCGTGGCGGGTGGTAATGATCCCTTGTATGAGGCTCTCAATCGGATAAAATGGCAGCATGCGGCAAAGGTTTATAACTTCGTTGAAGAAATGCCAAAGTTCCTTCGGGCATCAGACCTGATCATTTGCAAGGCGGGTGGGTTGATCACAACAGAATCCCTGGCCGCCGGGCTGCCTATATTGTTTATTCAGGCGCTGCCGGGTCAGGAAACAGGCAATGTGGAGTATGTCATCGGCCATCAAGCTGGGGCGTTCTGTGAAAATTCAGCCGAAATCTGTGAAAAATTCTCGGATTGGTTTGTTAATGATGGTGAAATACTAAAAACAATGGCGCACAACGCCAAAGTCCTTGGGAAACCCAACGCAGCCCTGGAGATTGCGACGGCATCCTGGGAACTTATTGATGAATCGCCTTCAACCTCCATAACAATCGAAGACACTCATCGACTCCACGGACTAAACGCCCTCCTGGAGGTTTTCGACATCAAACCGCAGCTTTAAATCTCGGGTTCCTCGTCCGGTTCGATCTTAGTAACCAACACCCGATCCACACGCCGCCCGTCCATATCCACGACCTCAAATTCAAAGCCGTTATAGCTGAACCTGGCGCCGGTCTTTGGAATCCGGCCCAGCTCACTCATCACAAAACCGCTCAAGGTCTGATACGCCGCGCGGTCCTCACCAGGCATCTCCCTCAAATCCAGGATTTCCTTCAACTCATCGATCACGATCAGCCCGTCGAATAACCAGGAACCATCCTCCCGCTGAACCGCCAGATAGTCGGTATCAGCGCTGTTTTCCGGGATCTCCCCGACGATCGTTTCCAGGATATCGTAATCGGTCACCATACCCGTTATCCCACCAAATTCATCCACCACCATCGCAAGGTGCACTCCGCTGGTTTGGATATTATCCAACGCCTTTAGCGCAGGCATGTTCTCCGGCACGTAAATCGGCTCCTGAATGTAATCTCGCAGGTTGAAGTTCGGGTCGTCCATGGTGTGCCCGAGTAAATCTCGGATTTGAATATAGCCAAGGACGTTATCCAAATCGCCATCGGCGACGGGCACCCGGGAGTGCGGTGTTTCCATGATCTGCTGCCAGATTTCGGCATTGGGGGTATTCACATCAATCCAGGCCATCTCCATCCGGGAGGTCATCAAGGCTTCCACCCGACGATCGCCAAGCCGGAAAATACCCGAGAACATATCACGTTCAGCATCCTCGATCACACCAATTTCTCGGCCCTCATCAATGAAGCCTTTGATCTCTTCTTCGGTGATGGATGGGCCTGCGTCGGTGTTGATATGCAGGATTTTCAGACCAACATTAGTCGAAACGCTGAGCAGTTTGGTGAGCGGACGGAAGATTTTGGTCATCACAAAGATGATGGGCGAGAGTTTGGTAACCACCGCCTCCGGTTTACTCACCGCCAGCCGCTTCGGGATCAATTCGCCCATCACGATTGAGAAATAAGTAATCACCGTCACGACCGAGATCAGCGCAATCAAATCAGCTTGCGGCGCCAGCCAGGAGACCTTCATCAACTGCTGTGCCAAAGGGTCAGCCAATGTCGCACCACCGATACCACCGGCCAACGTGTCGATCAAGGTGATCATGATTTGGACCGTGGATAAATAATTCTGGTTCGGGTCGGCCAATAATGTCAACGTCCGTTTCGCGCCCACACTGCCCGCCTCCACCCGCTGCTGCAGGCGCGTTTTTCGGGCAGCCACCATCGCAATCTCGTACATCGCGAAGATCGCGTTGAAGAAAAAGAGGACGAAAATGAGAATAATATTGACATAAATAGGCATGAATACGACAACTTTCCTTTAATTTGATTGTACTTATTTTACCGTTGATTCCACTCTGTCCGATTTTATCGGATTAAAGCACTCACAATCGAAAAACCACCTAGAATCAGGACGCTTTGACCACCATCACGTCTGCGCCGCTGGCAGCCCAAAGTGCGGCGGGTGTCAGACCCATGAGGTCAAAATCCGACCCGCCTGAAGCCCAGACCCGATCATAGCCCATCAGGTCGGCGTCCATCAAAACGGGGACATCCTCATCAAACCCGAAAGGTGGCACGGCCCCGACCTTGAAGCCGGACCACGTCAGGATATCCGCAG
>JAXHUD010000065.1:3552-12402 GCA_034189815.1 Chloroflexota bacterium | reverse complement strand
GCGCTTTTTCTAATGTTGACCGGTTCATAATAGGCTCCTCTTATTTGATATTTTGGGTATTTTCCAAAGCTCACTTTCTCCTTATATAGTATCATTTACCCATTCTAATTAGCGAGGAACCAGAGAAATAATCATTGCTTCGCTTCGCTCTGACACGAAAAAACTGCCCGGTGGCCAGCACCGGGCAGTTGATCAATCGTCTTACAGATAAAACTTAGAGCAGGCCGACTTTGGCGTTAAATTCTTCGATCTTGGCGTCGATCTCGGGGATCTGTTCCTGCAGCTCGGTCCAGTAATCCCGCTGGTACCATTGGTTCTGGATCTCTTCGTAGGTCTTACCCTGCTGCTCCACCCAGGTGAAGTATTTCAGGTTCTGGATGCGCTTCTGGCCTTTGTAGGTCAGGTCTTCCAGGTAATCGGTCGCCAGGCCCTTGAGCCAGCGGTTGTCATCCACTGCTGCGGCCTTCACGGAGTAGTCACCCATTTCTTCACGCATCTCGCCCAGGCGGCTGTTGTAAAGCTCCATCGAGTCGGTCAGCACAGTCACGACGATGTCGTTCTCAGACAGTTCGCGGTATTTCGCCACTTTGATCGCCGAGAGCACGTTGGAGATGCTGGAGAAACCCAGCAGGTCCAGGTTCTCAACTATTGCTTCAGGCACACCCGAATCGGCCAGGTGCTTGCGGCCTTCCGGTTCATTGAACAAGCGAGCCAGGTTCACCACGGCATTGTCATCGATTGCGACCACATAGTCGGTATTGGCAGCGTGATGAATCCAGGGCACGTGCTTATCGCCGATGCCTTCGATCCGGTGAGCGCCAAAGCCGTTCTCGAGCAGCGTGGGGCATTGCACGGCTTCCGAGGCGGTGACGAAGCTGCCGGGGAAAACCTGTTTGAGGTAGTCGCCGCTGGCGATCGTGCCGGCGGAGCCGGTCGCGGAGACCATGCCGCGATATTCGTCCTTGGGGCCGGCGATCTGCTTGACCAGTTCTTCGATGGCATGGCCGGTGATGTCATAATGCCAGAGATAATTGCCGAATTCATCGAACTGGTTGAAGATCATCAGATCCTCACCCGATTCGCGCAGTTCCCAGCATTTGTCGAAAATTTCCTTCACGTTCGATTCAGAGCCGGGAGTTTTGATGGTCTCGCCGGCGATGCTGGCCAGCCATTCAAACCGTTCCTTGCTCATCTCCTCCGGGAGGATCGCAATCGATTCGCACGCCAAAAGGGCCGAGTCATAGGCGCCGCCGCGGCAGTAGTTGCCGGTGGAAGGCCAGACGGCTTTCTGCTGGGTGGGATCAAATTGACCAGTCACCAGGCGGGGTACCAGGCAGCCGAAGGCCGCACCCACTTTGTGGGCGCCGGTGGGGAACCACTTGCCCACCAAAGCCACGATCCGCGCAGGGGTGCCGGTCAGGCTCTCGGGGAATTCAATGTAATTCAGGCCGCCGAACAAACCGCCGCTGGGCTTGGGTTCGTTGTGCCAGGTGATGCGGAAGAGGTTCCGCGGGTGCAGGTCCCAAAGACCGATGTCCTTGAGTTGTTCTTTGATCTTGTCAGGCACCCCACTGGGGTCGCGCATTTGCGCGAAAGTGGGGATGATGATATTGCGCTCGCGAACGCGTTGAAGCGTGCGTTCCAGGCGGTCGGGATGGACTGTGAGATCAATTTTAGCCATTAAAGGACTCCTTGAAAGTTTGTCAGACAATTATAATCAATTATAACGCGGTTTTGTTAAACCATATCGTAGCAATTCATTTCTACCCCATCCTCAGGAAGGGGTCTTTCTTGATCACAAATCGCGTTTACAACCGCCTAAGCTTCCGGATTTTCCGCATCTTCTGGCGCTTCAGCCACGATGTAGAGCGGGCGGTTTCGGGCTTCGTCGTAGATCCGGCCGATGTATTCACCAATGATGCCCAGGCTGATGAGCTGGGCCCCGCCCAGGAAGAGCACGATGATCAGGGTGGTCGCCTGTCCTTCCAGAGTGGTACCGGTGATCAACCGCAAGAGCACCACCACCGGGATCGCCAAAACGCTCAGCCCGGCTGAGATGAAGCCGATATAGGTCGCCATCTGCAGGGGGAAATAGGAGAAGCTGGTGACGGCGTTCAGCGCCAGTTGGACCATCTTATTGAGCGGATACTTGGTCGTTCCCGCATAGCGAGCGTGGCGTTTGTAGGGTACGCCGATCTGTTTGAACCCCACCCAGGAAGACATCCCACGCAGGAAGCGGTGCTTCTCGCGCATCTTGTCCATCACCGCTACAACCTTACGGTCCATCAGGCGGAAGTCGCCCGTATCCAAAGGAATATCGACATTCGTGATCTTGGCGATCAGGCGATAAAAGAGAGAAGCAGTGGTCTTTTTGAACCAGCTCTCGCCTTCGCGCTCTTCCCGCACGGCATAGACCACGTCGTAACCCTCGCGCCATTTTTCAATCAACTGCAGGATCACCTCGGGTGGGTCTTGCAGATCAGCGTCGATGATGATCACGGCATCGCCGCGGCTGAAATCCAACCCGGCCGTGACCGCGATCTGGTGGCCGAAATTGCGGGCGAAGATCACGGGCCTCACGCGGTCATCGCTCTCAGCCAATTTGCGGATCACGTCGGTGGAACCATCGCTGGAGCCATCATCCACCAGGACCAATTCCCAGGGTTCGCCGGTCTGATCCATCACATCCCGCAGACGGGGAAAGAGCTCAGGGATATTTTCAAGTTCGTTATAGATCGGCGCAATGACGGTGAAGGTTGGTTTATTCATCAGATCACCTTTTTGACTGCCTTGAGGGTTGGCTCGATGATGGGGGCTTCGGTCACAGCTTGCATGGCGGCCTTGACGTCCTTAAGGCCGCTGCCCGTGCTGAGCACCAGGACCGGATCATCCGACGCAACAACGCCGGTCTCAACCGCCTGTACCAGCCCGGCATAGGCCGTGGCTGCAGCAGGTTCGGCGAAGATGCCGACCCCGCCGAGTTCGGCAATGGCATCCAGAATAGCCTGGTCAGGCACGATCAAGTAAGCGCCGCCGGTTTCCCGGGCTGCGCGCACCGCACGCACACCATCCCGTGGCAGGTCCACGGAGATGCTGTCGGCCAAAGTATCGGCGCTGACAGCCTGGATGTCTTCGTCGCCCCGGTTGAAGGTGTTGGCAATCGCAGCCGAGCCTTCGGATTGAACTCCGATGATCCGGGGAATCTGCGGGAGCCAGCCCAGGGCCTTCAAATCCTTGAAACCTTTGTGTACGCCGGAGATGATGTTGCCATCGCCCACGGGGATGAAAACCGTCAGCGGCTTCCCATCCTCGGGCAGGTTGCGGATGACCTGTTCCCAAATCTCAAATGCAGCCGTCTTCTTGCCTTCAGCCGTGAAGGGGTTAAAACCCGTGTTGCGGTTATACCAGCCGAAGTTCTCGGTGGCCTCAATGCTGAGATCGAACGCCTGGTCGTAGGTGCCGTCCACCAGCAGAACCTGCGCGCCGAAAACGATCAGCTGCGCGATCTTGGCGGGCGGGGCGGTGCGGGGGGCGAAGATCACGGCCCTGGCGCCCACGGCCGCGGCCATCCCAGCCAGCGCTGCGCCGGCGTTGCCGGTCGAGGCAGCCACGGTCACTTCGGCGCCAATCTGGTTGGCGCGGGCCACTACGATGGCGCTGGCGCGGTCCTTGAACGACGCCGTGGGATTGGGACTCTCGTCCTTAACCCAGAGCTTTGCCAGGCCGAGCTTATCCGCCAGCCGCTTGGGTTGGTAGACGGGCGTCCAGCCGGCACGCCGCAGGGGCGTGCCAAAGCCGCCGGGTTCGCCCACGGGCAGCAGGTTCAAATAGCGCCAGAGGGAGGCTTCCGGCAAGTCCATGAATTTATCCGGCGTGTACTTTGCCTTGAGGGCATCATAATCCAGAATCACGTTCAAGTTGCCGCCATCCTTGGGACAGGTATAGGTCACATCCTCGGGGCCATATTCGGCGCCGCAAAGGGAGCAGGTAAAGTGTGAGAATTTTTGTATCATAGGTTTTCCCTTGAGGCAGGTTTTGGGGTTGTTGGGTTATTTTGCAGAAAAGGGCTGCTGTTAAAATTATAGCAGCCCTTGGTTCGTTTGACTTAAGGGGTAATCCAGGTGCCGGTTTTGCCGTCGAGGGCTTCGCCAATGTGCGCCGGATCAGTGATCAGGGCTTTCTTGCCGCCGCTTTCCAGATATTTGATGATCGCTTTGACCTTGGGCAGCATGCTGCCGGGGGCAAAATGACCTTCTTCGATGTATTGTTTGGCTTCTGCGACGGTCATCTCATCGAGCCATTCCACGTCGGGCGTGTTGAAGTTCAGCGCCACTTTCTCGACCGCCGTGCTGATCACAAACAAGTCCGCATCGAGATTGACAGCCAAGAGGGAGGAGCCAAAGTCTTTGTCGATCACGGCCTCCACGCCTTTGATGCTGCCATCCTCGGATTGGACAACCGGGATCCCGCCGCCGCCAACTGCCACGACGATGATGCCAGCCTTAATCAGGCCTTCGATCGCGGGGGTTTCCACAATTTCCATCGGTTTGGGCGATGGGACCACGCGCCGCCAGCCGCGGCCGGCGTCTTCCACCACGGTCCAGCCTTCGTTGGCAGCCCGGTTTTTGGCGTCGTCCTCTTCCATGAAGGACCCAATCGGTTTGGTCGGGTTCTGGAAGGCGGGGTCATCTTTATCAACAATGGTCTGCGTGACCACAGTCGCGGCATCTTTATCCAGGCCGCGGCGTTTGAATTCGTTATGCAGGGCTTTTTGGAACATATAGCCGATGGCGCCCTGGGTGTCCGCACCGCAGTAGTCCAGCGGGATTTCGTGCAATTGGTCGCGGGCGATCTCCGAACGGCGCAGGATGAAGCCAACCTGGGGGCCGTTGCCGTGGGTCAGGACCACGTCCCAACCCTTTTCAATCATGTCCACAATGTGGCCCATGGTGTCCTTCGCACAATCAAACTGGTCTTCCACAGTCTGGTGGCTCTTATCCTTGATCAGGGCGTTGCCGCCAACGGCAACGACTGCGATTCCCTTTTTCTCCATAATGGTTGTTCTCCTTTTGGTCTAGTGCGGCTTAGGCCATGGTCAGGGCCATGACGGCCTTCTGGGCATGCAGCCGGTTTTCAGCTTCGGCAAACACCACAGAGTGCGGGCCGTCAATCACGCCATCAGTCACCTCAATATTGCGGTCAGCTGGCAGCGGGTGCATATAGATGGAATCCTCTTTCGAGAGCGCCATCTTTTTCTCGTCCGTGATCCAGCTTTCGTATTTCTGGGTGATCTTGCTGATCTCGTCCGGGTCTTCCGTGGTGACCAGCGGGCCCCAGGATTTGGCATAGACGATGTCCGCATCCTCAAAGCCTTTTTCCATGCTGTCCACAACTTCAAAGCCGGTATTATACTTGCGAGCCTGCTCGCGGGCCTGGTCCATGATGTCGGGCATCAATTTGAACTCGGGCGGGTGCGCCAGGGTGAGGTCCACGCCAAAGCGGGGCATCTGCAGGATCAGGGATTGGGGCACGGAGATCGGCTTGGCGTAGGAAGCGGCATAGGCCCAGGAAACAACCATCTTCTTGCCGCGCAGGTCCCGGCCTTTCTTCTCCCAGATGGTCATCAGGTCAGCGAGGCATTGATGGGGATGATAGAAGTCGTCCTGCATGTTGAGCACGGGCACCCGGGAAGCCTCGGCCGCCAGGTTCAGGTAGCGGTTGCCGATGCCCCAGTCGCAGTGCCGGATGGCGAGGCCGTCGAAATAACGGCCCAGAATCTCACCGATCTCTTTTTCGGTGTCGCCATGGGAAATCTGGGTGGATTTGGATTCGATAAAAGCCGCATGGCCACCCAATTGGGCCATACCCGCTTCAAAGGAACAGCGGGTGCGGGTGCTGGAAAAGAAGAACAGCATCCCCAGGACCTTGTCCCGCAGATAAGCGTGGGGCTGGTTGAGGGCACGTTTCTTCTTCAGATCAAAAGCGACGTCCAGAACGGTTTCAACTTCCTCTTTGCTGAAGTCGAGGTCGCTGATCAGGTCTCGTCCGCGTAAATCGGTAATCATTTGGTTACTCCTTCTAAAAGAATCGGGATGCTGCCCGGCTGGACAGCACCCCGGTGAGGGTCAGTTGATTTACTCCGTTGCGCCCAGGATCAGGGCCAACAGGGCCATGCGCATCACAACGCCGTTGAAGGCTTCCTGCCAATAGCGGGACCACTTGGTGATGTCCACATCGGGAGGAATCTCGTCCATGCGGGGCAGGGAGTGCAGCAGGATCGCGTCCGATTTGGCTTTGTTGGCCAGCAGGTCGCGGGTGATCTTATAGTTGGCGGGGGTCATGCCCACATCGCCATCACGTTCGTCACGGGATTTGGTGTAGTCGGGCTGCACCACAGGTTCCACCAGGATGACGTCCGCATCGGCAATGGCCTGTTCGACATGCTCAGCCTCTTTGTAGTCCAGGCTGAACTTATCGAGTTCGGTTTTCATCTCTTCCGTCAGGGACATATCGGGGGGGGAGACGAAGGTGATCGGGCAATCGAACTGGGTGAGGCCGTAGGCCAGTGAGTGCATAGTGCGCATGCGCATATCACCAACCGCCAGCCATTTGAGGCCATCGAGGTGACCTTTTTCGCGCAACACGGTGTAAAGGTCGGTCAGGATTTGGGTGGGGTGTTCGCCCCAGCCGTCACCGCCGTTGATCACGGGGATGCTGGCCCATTTGGCAGCTTCCGCCGGCGCGCCCTGGCTGAAGTGGCGCATGACGATCGCATCGCCGTAGAACTCCAGCATTTTAACCGTGTCCTTAATCGATTCCTGGTAGAAATCGCCGGCGCGGGTATTCTTGGCGTCGGAGAAGCCGGTCACCTGGCCGCCCAGGCGGATCATGGCGGCTTCGTGCGCCAGCCGGGTGCGGGTGCTGGGTTGGTAGAAAGCGGTGACCAGGGTCTTCTCTTTCAAGAGGTCCGTGTTCTGGCGGTTCCGGGCGATAGGTTCGAGCTTTTCAGCGATCTCGAACACTCGGAAGAATTCATTTCGTTCAAAGTCTTTCAGGGATAGAATGTCACGACCTAAGAAACTACGCATGGTACTTGTACTCCTTTAATGGGTAAGTTGATTTAAGAAAACAAAAGGGGCGTCAATCATGAATTGACACCGCCAATTTTCCGAATAATGTGCAGGCGAAAATAGCCCGGCAGGAAATAGCTATGGGAGACATCAATGGGGTCGCCGTCCGCATCAAAAAGCAGGCCGTTGAGCAAGAGCAGCGTATCGCCGCGCTGGATATCCAGCGCCTTGGCAACATCGGAGGGCGCGTTGCTGGCGCTGATCTCGGTCTTTGAAATGGAAAGGGGCGGCTCGTCGAGGTGGATCAGGAGGTCCAGCACCGATCCAGTAAACTGTTCCTCAAGGGTCTTCGGCGAGATGATGCCTTCCGGCAGGATGTCGATCAGGTAGGCCACCGGTGCACCTTCGGTCAGGATCACCCGACGGATATCGACCAACGGATCACCGGGCTTGACGTTCAGCTTCTGAGCCAGACGTTCGTTCGCCTTGATCGGGTTGACTTCATAGTCGCCCATGCAAAGGTCCAGGCCGATTTTCTCCGCCTGAGTCTCCAGACTCTCCAACACTTCCAGGCCCGATTCAATCACCTGGCTGGGATGAACAACAAAAGTGCCCAGCCCCTGGCGACGGCGGAGCAGACCCTGGCTTTCGAAGGTGCGCATGGCCTCGCGCAAGGTGGCCCGGGAAACACCGAGTTCCTCCGCCAGCTTCGGCTCGGAGGGGAGCTTGGTGCCCTTGGGGGCTATGTCAATGATTTTGCTCAGCTCGTTTTGAAGTCGCTGATACGTTGAAGGCTCGTCGGTCATTGGATCAGTCCTGACTAGGTGCGGTAAACGAATTTGCGGGGAGGGTCACCCTGCCACCAACCTGGCAGCAGCCTGGTTGTGTTCCTGGATCAGGTCGGGGACGTCGACCGTGGTCATCCGGCCGTCTTTGACGATCACCTTGCCGCCGACGATATTGAGAGCAACATTTTGCGGGGTGCAGAAAAGCGCCGCAGCGACGGGGTCATGCAGGGCTCCGGCGTAATCCAGCCGATTCAGGTTAATGGCGAACAGGTCGGCGCATTTACCAACCGCCAGAGAACCGATATCGTTCCGGCCCAAAACGGCCGCGCCGCCCCGGGTGGCGATCTCGAGCGCCTGGCGAGCCGTCATCAACGGCGGCGCGTCATCTTCGGACCGGGATGCGCCGGCCAGGCCTGCGCCCAGGCGGGCGATCAACATCGCCTGGCGAGCCTCGGCCAGCAGGTGCGAGCTGTCGTTGCTGGCGGAGCCATCCACGCCCAGGCCAACGTTCACGCCCCGGGTGAGCATTTCCATGATCGGGGCGATGCCGGAAGCCAGGCGCATGTTGGAATTGGGGCAGTGCGCCACGCCGCAGCCGGTGTCGGCGTAGAGCTGGATCTCATCGCTGTTCACGTGCACGCTGTGGGCGAACCAGACATCATCGCCGATCCAGTCCACCTCCTGCATGTAGGCCACCGGACGGTGACCGAACATCTGCAGGCAGAAGTCTTCTTCGTCGGCAGTCTCGGCCAGGTGCGTGTGCAGGTGCACGCCGTATTCCCGGGCCAGGACGGCTGATTGGCGCATCAGCTCGGTGGTGACGCTGAAAGGAGAACAGGGCGCCAGTACGATCTGCACCATCGAACCGGGGTTTGGATCGTGATAAGTCTCGATCAGGCGCTGGCTGTCGGCCAGGATCTCGTCTTCGGTGTCGACCACGCTGTCCGGCGGCAGGCCGCCCTCGGATTCACCCAGGCTCATCGACCCGCGCG
>JAXHUD010000065.1:0-3452 GCA_034189815.1 Chloroflexota bacterium | reverse complement strand
TTTGGATCGTGATAAGTCTCGATCAGGCGCTGGCTGTCGGCCAGGATCTCGTCTTCGGTGTCGACCACGCTGTCCGGCGGCAGGCCGCCCTCGGATTCACCCAGGCTCATCGACCCGCGCGAGGCCTGCAGCCGCAGGCCGACTGTGGCCGCGGCTTCGATCTCGTCATCGAGTTTGGAACCGTTGGGGAAGAGGTAAAGATGGTCTGAGGCGGTGGTGCAACCCGAAAGGGCCAGCTCAGAAAGCGCCGTCTTGGTGGACGTGCGGATATCCTCCGGCGTCATCCGCGCCCAGATCGGGTAGAGCGTCTTCAGCCAGTTGAACAGGTTCGCATCCTGCGCCGCGGGCACCGCGCGCGTGAGCGTCTGGTAGAAGTGATGATGGGTGTTGATGAGACCGGGGAAGACGATATGGCCGGAGAGGTCGAGGACCTCATCGGCGGTCGCGGGCAATTCGCCAGCGTCCCCGATGGCCTGGATAAAACCGTCTTTGATGAAGAGATTGGTATGGTGAAGTTCACGGCGCCGGTCATCCATGGTGACCAGCAATTCAATGTTCTTAAGAAGTAAGGTAGACATGACCCTCCACCTTTGGGATTGGTGAGTTGGCTAGACAATAATTGTCAGACACTTGCCTCTCTAGTGTAACGAGAATCTGTGATTCTGTCAATTGTCAGACAAAGGGTGTCAGGGCAAAGTTAAAATGCCCTACTCTCTGGCAGACAAAAGCTGACAAAAGGATAGGGCATGGGGTTGGTGAGCAGGGAATGGTGAATGGGGATTAGGTATCAGTGACCCGTCCTGAATTAGGTTGACAGGTTTTATTAGGTAATAGGGAACTCAAGCGACCACCGCAGGGAAATTGAGCACCGAAATCTCCAACATAGATCCGTGACAAACGAGCCATATACTATATTGGAACGCCGAATGACTTATACCTTTGGCATATCCCGGCTGGCGATGACATTGATGCCCGTATCAAGAACGTTCTCGATCACAACATCATTGACCGCCACTGGCGCTTCGAGTTCAATATCTCGCAGCTCAGCTAAAACCTCAAATATTTTTGGTTTGGGGACTGGTTTTTCAGTGTAAACCGGGACCAGGGGGTGATAACCATTCTTGACCTTGACAGTTGATGCTACCATGCGTCGGGGGTCAAAGATCTCCTGCTCAATGTAATCCAAACCCAGCTTGCAGGAATTCCCTTCCACTTCAACAATTTTGCCTTCGTCAAGCGTGACATCAAGTTCACAGCCTACGGGACAGCTAATACAAATTAATTTTCTTTTTTCCATCAATTTTATCAACTCCTATCGTGGATTAACATCAACAGTGATGCTGGATGCTTTTTCAACATCAGCAAAGTTTTTCGGTTTCAGGGTGATGGTATTCATTTCACCTGGGCGTGCATATCGTGCTGATCTGCGGGCAATCTGGTTCTTCCCATCATGCACCTCGATCATGACGCGGTCTTCAACAGGCGTACGAACCCGGAACTGAAGTTCAATCTCTTCATCTTCAAGACTGCGTTTGTTGACCGTTTGAGGTACGACATGATGCACGTTGTTGCCAGCAAGTACAGGAATGTGCGCTTCCTCACTGACTCGCAATGCCATTGCAAATTTTGCTGCGCCTTTTCCGGCTTCATACCCTGCAAGGGTCACCCAGTCTGCCAGGTCATAGACGTGCACCACGTTGCCAGCAGCAAATATGCCGGGAACGTTTGTTTGTCGGCTCTCATCCACATATGGGCCGCCCGTCAACGGGTCGAGTTCAACCCCTGCCTGGCGTGAAAGCTCATTTTCAGGTATTAAACCAACAGATAGCAAGAGCGTATCACAGGGAATGAGTTCTTCTGAACCTGGAATGAAATTCCATTTGTCGTCAACAGCAACGGTTTCAACAGCCTCAACACGATTTTTGCCGTGAATAAACTTCACCGTATGCTTGAACAAGAGTGGAATGTCAAAATCTTGCAGGCATTGCACATAGTTACGGTTTAAACCAGATAAGTAGGGCAGGATTTCCAGAACACGCTCGACCTTTGCCCCTTCAAAGGTGAGACGACGCGCCATGATCATGCCAATATCACCCGAACCGAGAATTACAACTTTCTCACCAGGCATTTTGCCTTCAATATTAACAAAGCGCTGTGCGGTACCGGCTGTGTAAACGCCTGCTGGGCGCATGCCGGGGATTTGAATCATCGCCCGTGTGCGTTCCCGACAGCCCATTGCCAAAACGATCGCCCTGGCATTGATCTCAAAAAAGCCGTGCTGCCTGCTTGAAACAAAAAGTTTTCTCCCGGGGGTCACCTCGAGGACAATGGTGTCAAGCAGGATCTCGACGCCAAGTTCAATACTTTCATCAATATAGCGCTGGGCGTAACTTGGGCCGGGGAGGTCCTCGTTGAATATCTCAGTACCGAAACCATTATGGATGCACTGCAGCAAGATACCGCCCAACTCCGTATCGCGTTCGATGACGAGCACGTCTTTTACGCCTTCTTTCTTGGCGGCAACTGCAGCAGCCAATCCACCAGGACCGCTGCCAATTATCACAACATCATAGGTATCTTTTTTCAACATATCAGTTCTCCACCTTTTTCGTCGGTCTAAACAAAAACTCCGATCCTTCACCACGTTTTGTTATTTCAAAAGGTGAAACGCCCAATTCCCTGGCCAATATTTCAACAACGCGAGGGGTATCGAATCCGCCTTGGCAGCGGCCCGTACCAAGCCAGGTGCGTCGCTTAATCGCATCATACGTTGTCGCGGGAACGGGTGCATGGATTTCGGCGACAATTTCGCCTTCAGTGACATTTTCACAACGGCAAATCACCCGCCCATACCTCGGGTCCATGTCCACAAGTAATTTTCGATCCTTTTGTGACATTTCACGGAAACGTGGCCGTGCTGGTCGGATTGGATCGTAATCCTTCTTCACCTTCATTTCTTCCCCGGCGTCCTTCAGCAAGTCAACGACTTCCTTGGCAATCGCAGGTGAGGATGCTAAACCTGGCGATTCGATACCGCCCAGGTTGACAAAACCTCGTACTTCTTCGGGGATTTCGATAATATAGTCGGCATTATAATTCACACCCGGCGTCTTACAAGGTGCGTTACCCATTGGGCGTAAGCCCGCAAAAGTAGCAATTACATGCTTTTTTGTAAGGGATGGGATCAATTTATTTGCCCCAGCCCAAATCTCTTCCATGCCAGAAATAGTGGTCGATGTATTTTCTTTGTCATCAATAATTTCAGCATTCGGCCCGAGAATAGTATTGCCGTGCACCGTTGTGGTTACCAAAATGCCTTTGCCTTTATCGGAGGGCACCGGAAAGAGCACATTGTCAATTTGAACATCAGCCTGATCAAAAACGAAATATTCACCCTTGCGTGGTCTGATTTTAAATTCGGGTCGAACGCCAGCCTGGTGCATCACAAAATC
>JAXHUD010000064.1:2127-12471 GCA_034189815.1 Chloroflexota bacterium | reverse complement strand
AATCAATAAAAAATACAAGGAATCCAGATGAATTTTGACCTGCTGCACCCCCGAGAACAAATCGTCTCGATCATGAAACGGATCTATGTCGGCGAGATGACCACGCTTTCGGGTGGGAATCTCTCCGTGCTGGATGACCATGGCGATCTTTGGATCACACCCGCAGGGGTGGATAAGGGCCGGCTAACGCCGGGCGACGTGGTTTGCGTCAGATCGGACGGCACGATCGAGGGGCCCCACCGGCCCTCCTCCGAATATCCCTTCCATCGCGCCATTTACGAGCGCCGGCCGGACCTGCGCGCCGTGGTTCATTGCCATCCGCCCGCGTTGGTGGCTTATTCCATCTCCGGCGAGACGCCCGACACCCGCATCATCCCACAGGCAAACCGTGTGTGCGGTCCCATCCGCTATGCGCCGTACGCTGTACCAGGCAGTGAGGCCCTCGGCCAGAATATCGCCGACACTTTTGCTCAGGGTGTGGATATCGTTATGCTGGAAAACCACGGGGTGGCAAGCGGCGGGGCCTCCCTGCTGGAAGCCTACCAGCGGATGGAGACCCTGGACTTTTGCGCCCGGACGCTGATCAATGCGCGCGGGGTGGGGGCGTATCGTACGCTGTCGGATGCACAGTTGGCACAGTTCACTCGGCGGCGTTACATCCTGCCAGAGTTCGAGGTCGGATATCACACCTCGGAAGAGCGGCAGGAACGGCAGCAGATTGTGGAAATTGTGCACCGGGCTTGCGACCGGCATTTGATGATCTCAACGGAAGGCGTGGTCTCAGCCCGGTTGGGGGAGGATACATTTTTGATCACACCGACGGGGGCAGACCGGCGCAGCCTGGAAATTCAGGATATCGTGCTGGTGCAAGAGGGGCAGCGCGAGCAGGGTAAGATGCCCAGCCGGAGTGTTAACTTGCACCGCGAGATCTACCGGATGCACCCGGAAATCGGCAGTATTATCACCGCCCAGAGCCCATCTGCCGTGGCTTATGCCGTCACCCCCGCAACCTTTGATTCACGGACGATACCGGAATCCTATATCCTGCTGCGGGACGTACCTTGCGTGTCCTTTGACAAGCTTTATGGCAAACCGAAGGAAGTGGCGGAAGCCATCACCGAGCGTTCACCGGTATTGCTGATCGAGAATGATTGCGTGCTTACGACCGGGGCCAATGTGTTGAAGGCTTTCGACCGTCTGGAAGTGCTGGAATACACGGCCCGGGCGCTGCTGTCAGTGCCGGTGCTGGGCAATTTTATCGCAATCGATGAAGGGCGCATCCGTGAAATCGAGAAAAAATTCCTGGACGGCTGAAATTGGATGTAGTAACCGAAATTTCGTATAGACATCATTATTAACCAAAATGCCAGGGTGCAAAGCTACGTGCTCTGGCTTATTCTTAGGA
This sequence comes from Chloroflexota bacterium, assembly GCA_034189815.1. GTDB lineage: Bacteria > Chloroflexota > Anaerolineae > Anaerolineales > Anaerolineaceae > Brevifilum. The sequence continues at coordinate 11,066 of JAXHUD010000064.1, read as the reverse complement.
GAACGGCTACCTTAGCGATTTTCTTGATTTGAGGTATAAATACGGCCTATAAAAACGCGCGATCTAATAAAGCGTTTTGGAGATGAAAAAAATGCGACGAAATAAAAATAAAACCTTCCGCCAGGTCGTCATCTTGCTCTTTTCGGCCGCGGCCTTCGTGATTGCTTTTTTGATGATCTTCGCAGCGGCAACGATCTTCCGCACCCAGATCCCGTTCTTTCAACTGGTGGATGGCGGCATTGCTTCTCCGGCCGAGATGGTAGGGCCGGCGCCCGCGCCGTATCCCGGGGTGATTGATCTGGACGTACCGCCGACCACCCAGTTATTTCTCATCCTCGGGTCGGACTTCCGGCCCCAGGCCGGTTTTCGCACGGATGTGGTGATGCTGGCCGCTGTGGACACACTTTCGGGGCGGATCAGCCTGGTGTCCTTCCCACGGGACCTTTGGGTGACGATCCCGGGCTATTACGAACAACGGATTAACACCGTTATGCAAATCGGCGGGATCTCGCTGCTGGCGAATACGCTCCAGACCAATTTCGGCGTTTATCCGACAGATTACGCCATGGTGGATATGGCCGGCTTCCTGGAAGTGATTGACGCCCTGGGTGGGATCGAAGTGGAAACTGATATCGTCACGGCGGACGCCTGTGACAGCTCGCTGGACCCGGATCGCTGGTGTGAAGTCGGTCCCGGTACGGTGGAGCTGGACAGTGATTACGCGCTGTGGTATGCCAGGGCGCGTTACAATTCCAGCGATTTTGACCGGTTACGCCGGACACAGGAAGTCGTCCAGGCCGTGATCGCGAAGGTCGCTTCGCCGATGGGGGTGTTCAAATTGCCGGCGTTGATGTCGGTGTATGACCAAAACGTGCAGAGCAATATCACGCCTGACCAGATGCTGTTGCTGGCGCGGGCCGGGTTGGGATTCAACTCGGATAAGGTGCATCGTTACACCATTGGCCCCAATGAGGTCACGAGCTGGGTCACAGCGGACGGCGCGGCAGTGCTGCTGCCCAATACGGCCGCCATCCAGGCGATCCTGCACGCGGCGATAAATTTCCAATAAGCTTTTGCGTTTTTCCGGGGAGGGCGCATGGCAGTTGGTGGACCCCGAACCCGTTGGTTATGGCATGTCAGTCACGCACTCCTGTGCACGCTAGTGGGACTTGAATCTAACTTCTGATGAAAAAAGGGAGGGTAGATCCCGGTGGTTCAAGGCGTCCAAGGTAAGCAATCGTGATTAATATCACCCTTTACAAGGATGACAAGGCTGGCTAAAATGCTTATTGTGCGACCGGTTAAAAATTCGGTGGGTTACATTTTATCTGTAAACTAGCGTAGTTGGGAACAATTTAACGTACTTGCACGTCTGTACATATGGCACATTATTGATTCATGGAGGAATCTATGTCAGTCAATGAACGCTCGGTTGAAAATAAAAGGGTGGGCAAAGGGTCCTGGGTCTGGTTTGCCGATATGTTTGTACATCCCCGACGCGTCTTTTCTAAAATGGCATCGCTTGATAGCGCCATATGGCTCAAGCCCATGCTGGTGCTGACCGCGCTGACGATCCTGCTCTCCCTGGTTGGGGGGCCGGCCCGCGCGCTGGAGGCTCAGATGGGTATGAGCCAACCGCCGGAAGATTTCATATACTGGTCGGAGGAACAGCAAAACCAGTTCTTCGAGAGCCAGCAGGCGGCGCAGGGACCACTGTTTATCACCTTCCTGCCGCTGCTGGGGTCTTTGGTCAGTCTTTGGCTGGGCTGGTTTATCCTGGGTAGCGTATTGTATCTCCTGATGACCTTCAGAGGCTCCAGGCAGCCCCAGGGCGCATATTTGAACCTTGTGGCATGGGCTGGGTTGCCTTTTGCGCTGCGCTGCCTGGTGCAGATCGTGGCGCTTTTGGCTACGCGCCGGGTGATTGACGATCCGGGCCTGTCAGGGTTGGTCAGCGCGGATGGGGGCGGAGGGACGGACTTATTGCGGGTTCTATTGGGCATGGTTGACGTTTACGCCCTCGGGTTTGCCGCGCTGGTTCTGATCGGCGCGCCCATCATCAGCGGTCTGAAGGTGAAGAATTCCCTCTGGGTCGCGGGCGTTGGGATTTTGGTTTTCGTGGTCCTGGCTGCCCTGCCGGGCTTCATCATCAGCCAAATTGACGGGCTGGGCACGATCCGGCCGTTCTTTATTTTCTAACCACATCGCCAGGGAATTCCGAATGTCCTATATTCGCGCCGATGAGCTTTCTAAATATTACGAAATTGGCACGGTGACGGTAAAGGCCCTAGACCAGGTCGACCTTTCCCTCGAAAGGGAATCGCTGTCCGTGGTGATGGGCCCCTCCGGTTCGGGAAAGAGCACGCTCCTGCACCTGTTGGGCGGCCTGGATCGTCCTACCGCAGGGGAAATCCGCATCGATGCACGGCAGTTAAACGACATGGATGAGAACGACCTGGCCATCTTCCGCCGGGAGACGGTTGGTTTTGTATTCCAGGCATTTAATTTGATCCAGGCCTTTACCGCGCTGGAGAACGTCGGCTTTCCGATGCGCTTCATGAACGTGCCAGCGAAGGAACGGCATGACCGGGCGATGGCTGCGTTGGCACAGGTTGGGATCGCCGACCGGGCGGCGCACAAGCCTTCGGAACTGTCGGGCGGTCAGCAGCAGCGCGTGGCGATTGCCCGGGCGCTGGTCAACGACCCCGAGTTGATCCTGGCGGATGAGCCCACCGGCAACCTGGACACCGCTAGCGGCCTCTCGATCATGGAAACCCTGGCGGAGCTTAATCGCGCTGGCAAGACGGTGATGGTGGTGACCCACGACCCCCGGATGAGCCAATATACGGATGAGATCATTTATCTATTGGATGGAAAAATCGTCAGCAGTGCGGCCTATCAGGACGCCATACAAATGGTTTGAAAAGGAAAAAATATGAAAAGGATAATGATCGCGATTATGTTGGGATTGTCAATCCTGGCCTTCTTCCCGGCCTCACCGGTCGCTGCCCAGGATTCATCGGACCGACCCGTGGTGACAATATCCACTTACACGCCCAATAAGACGCCCGCGCGGGGTGAGAGCTTCAACCTTTCGGTGATCTTTCACAACAGCGGACAGCGGCCGGCTTATAACATGCTGATTGAATTTGTCTCGGGCGATCTGTTCCCCCGGGGCAACGGCGGCACCCAATCGATTTACCAGCTGATCATGGATGAATCCAAGGGCATCAACCAGGGGTTCACCGTCAGCCCCGATCTTTGGGGTGCTTCGATTGCGTCGGTTACGGTCAATCTGGAATACAGCGACGACCAGGGCAACAGCTTCAGCGATTCGTTCACCCTCACGATTGACCTGCAGGGCGCGGCCTATGTCGCACCCAGCGCCACCCCCACGCCAACTGCGGTTGTTCAGCCGCAGCTGGTGATCACATCCTATGAGACGGATGTGTCGATCCTGCAGCCCGGGACCACGTTTGAGCTGGCCCTGGATGTGACCAACCTGGGCAACGGACCCGCCAAAGCGATGTCGATGGTCCTTGGTGGGGGTGGGGTTGAGATGAATCCCGAAGGTACGCCGCAGCCCGGGATCTCAGGCGGGGAGGGTGAGTTTGGGAATTTCGCCCCGCTGGACGCCTCCAACATCGTTTATCTCGGTGACCTGGCGCCGGGCGCGTCGATTTCCGCTTCGCAGAAGATCATCGTCAATGTCTCCACCGCACCCGGGGCATATTCGCTCAAGTATTCGTTTATCTATACGACCGAATTGGGCGAGAAGGTAGTGGATAACCAGGTTATCACCCTGTTGATCTACCAGTTGCCGGTGTTGGAAGTCGGTTTTTACCAGGACCCCGGCCCGCTCTTCATGCAGCAGCCCAATAATTTACCTTTGCAGGTGATGAATCTGGGTAAAAAGAGCGTAGTTCTTGGCAACATGGAGGTCACGGCAGAGGACGCGATGATTGAAAACGGCGTCGCGCTGGTCGGCCCGGTTGAGGCGGGTTTTTACTTTACCCTCGACAGCATGATCATTCCCGAACAGGCCGGACCGATGGAATTGCAGATCAGGATCAATTACACGGATGATTTCAACCAGCCGCAGGTCTACGAGACCACGGTGCCGATTGAGGTCATTGAGGCTGCGGTACCCCCGGAAGGACTGCCCGGCGCTGAGGGGGGGATGGGCGAGGGATTTGAAGGGCCTATCGAAGGTATGCCCGGACTGGACAGCAGTATGAACGGCGGTGGCGGGATGGCAGGGACAGAGACCTTCTGGCAGAAGATTGTAAGAGTCATCAAGGGTCTGTTCGGCCTGGACAGCGGGCTAAACACATCGGACCAGATGGGTGTGCCGGTAGACATGCCAGTGATCGAGCAGGTTCCCGAGAACGCACCTGTGAAAGGGCCATAATGAAACTAAAAGAGCTAATCAGTCTCATATTCTTCAATCTCAGCCAGCGCAAAGGCCGGGTGATGCTGACGGCGATCGGTGTGGTGATCGGCAGTGCGTCCATCGTTGTGCTGGTATCGTTGGCGCAGGGGCTACAGCAGAATGCAACCGACCAATTCGGCAGTATTGCCGAGATGTCCCAGATCACCGTTTACCCCGACTGGGAAGCGGCCATGCCCGTCAGCAGCGGCAGCGGGATAGTGGCTGTTGGTGAGATGGTTGAGCCCGACCCGATCACGTCGGATGCGCTTGAAGAGATCGCGGCCATCCCGGGTGTCAGGGAAGTGATCCCACGCGCCTATATTATGGCCAGCGCTATGATGAAATTTGGCAAGCTGGAATCCTATGGCAACATCGTTGGGATTGGGACGGACGACCTATCCACGCTCGGTTATGCGATGTTGTCCGGCACGTCAGCGTTGTCGAAGGGGTCGGTTATTATTGGACAGGAAGTGCTGCGTAATTTTTATAACCCCTCGATGCGCCCGGGCCAGGAACCCCCTCCGCCGCCCGACCTGCAGGACCAGACGATCATCCTGGAGATCACCAAGTGGATCCAGGATGAGGGTACAGGCCAGGGGATGGAAACAAAGAAGCGATTCAGGCTGAAAGTGGCCGGCATTATCGAATCCTCCCAGAGTGAGGCGGATTACACGGTCTACATGCCGCTCGACCAAGTACTGGATATCAACGGCTGGGTAATGGGTCGCCGGTTCAACCCCAACCAGGAGGGCTACGAAATGGCCATCGTGATCGCGGAGGACCGTGAGCAAGTCATCGGGATCGCCGAACAAATCAGCAACCTGGGCTTCATGGCGAATACGCCCCAGGAATTTATCCAGGGTGTGAACAGTTTCTTTGTTGTGCTGCAGGTTATTTTTGGTGGGGTGGGTGGGGTGGCCCTGCTGGTTGCAGCCATCGGTATTGCCAATACCATGACCATGGCGATTCTGGAGCGGACCCGCGAGATCGGCCTGATGAAGGCTGTGGGCGCGACAAACCGGGACGTGCTCAGCATTTTCCTGGGTGAGGCAGCCGGGATCGGATTCATCGGCGGCGTCGGGGGCATCCTGCTCGGTGTGCTTGGCGGCAAGCTGATCAACGTGCTGGGCAGTGTCTATATGGCCGGGCAGAGCTCCGGCGGCTACGGCGGCATGGGCTCAGGGATCTCCGTGGTAACGCCCGCCTGGCTAATCCTGTTTGCGATCGCTTTCTCGACCCTGATCGGCCTGCTCTCCGGGTTGTATCCTGCGCTGCGCGCGGCCAGCCTCGTCCCGGTCCGGGCATTGAAATATGAATAAGTGTTGGTTATTGAATGCCCTGTACGCATTTTGGTTTTTAGAGTTTGTGCAGTAGAATTATTTTGTCTATGTAACCATGAAAATATCACATCCGAGGAGGAATAAAAACCAATGAAAGGCAATCAGGAAATTCTTGACAATCTGAACGTGCTTCTCGCTGAAGAACTGACCGCTATCAACCAGTACATCCTGCATGGCGAAATGTGCGACGATTGGGGCTACGGTGTGCTGCATGAGGTCATCGAGAAACGCGCGATTCAGGAAATGAAACATGCGGAGAAGTTGATTGAGCGGATCCTCTTCCTTGAGGGGATGCCAATCGTCTCTAAGCTGAATGATATTCATATCGGCTCGACGGTTGAAAAACAGCTCAAAAACGATTCCGTCGCCGAACAGGAAGCGATCAAGATGTACAACGATGCGGTTGCCCTCGCCACCAAGCTGGGTGACAACGGCACGAAAGTCCTGGTCGAATCCATCCTGACCGACGAGGAAGCACACCTCGACTGGATCGAAGAACAACTTGATCAGATCGACCAGATGGGTCTCGAGAACTACCTCAACCACCAGATCTGATCGACACAATAGTGAAACAAGAAAGAGCGGTTTTTCAAGCCGCTCTTTTTTGCTTAATGTGTTGCCTTTGATCAAAAGAAATTATGATGTCTGAGTTACCAACTTTTTAAAAAGACATGATTTACTGGTATTAATCCCCAAACCGTAAGTAATTGATCTGGCTACATCGTAAAAAAACGGGCTGCCCTCCGTTAATTATTTCACAGCCGATCAGAGGTTCACGCGATTTAACCAGGCCCGCAGGCCCGCATTGAACGCGTCCGGCGCTTCCTGTTGGGGCAGGTGCCCGACGCCGTCAATCGTCAGGACGGCAGCCTTGGGTTGGGCTTCTTGGATCGCTTCCGCATTTTCGGCCGAGAAGAGCGTGTCAAATTCTCCGCGTACGACCAGCGTGGAGGTGAGGAGCGTTTGCAGCTTTGCCGGCAAGTTTTCCTGGCGCTCCTTGACCCAGGGGATTAGCTTGCGCAGGGTGGAGAAATACGCCCGGCGCTGCCCGTTGCTCCAGACGCGTTTATTAACCCGCCGGTAAAGGAAGTCGCGGTCTACTTTGGGGAGACTGTCGAGATCGTGGTAGACCGGGCGTAAGGAGTCGTATGCCGAGTCCGGATTGAGGCGATAAAAGGTGTAGATCAATTCGCCCAGCAATGGGATCGCCATCAGCTGCAAACCCTTATCGTCCATTTGGATGGGTTGATAAAGCGCGCCATCCGCCAATACCAGGCCGCTCACCCGGTCGGGGTGGTCCACGGCGATGCTGTGGGTTAGGATTGCGCCGAGAGAGCTACCCATCAGGATGGCCCGATCTATCCCGAGCTGGTCCATCAGATCCAGGATTGCGGTCTGGTGGAATTCGGGGGTGTAAGCGCGTTTGGGGTGCCCCGAGCGGCCGAAGCCCGGCAGGTCCAGTGCGATCACCCGGTGGTCTTCCGCCAGCGGGGGGATGGCGTAACGCCAGGTATCGGCTTCGTCGCCCAGGCCGTGGACCATCACGATGGCCGGCGCGGTTGGCGACCCGGCCTCGAAATAGAAAATATCCACGTCCTGCTCGTCGAGGTGGACTGTTTTACCCGTGCCTTCCAGCGCCGGCCAGGGGGTCATGGGCGTTCGATAGGTGTTGGATTCAGCCATGCTGTTTGCCTTCCTTTTTTGATAGTTATCGATCAATAACCCGCGTCCAGGTCCACCCGGTTAGGGATCGGGTCGCCCCGGTTGGCGGCGTTAAGCAGGCGGGCCAGCGCCTCGGCTCGCTGGCTCTCAACGTCTTCGACCATGCCGCCGCGGTGCGGGCTGAGCACGAAATTGTCCAGTTTACCGAAGGGGACGTCCGCCGGAGGTGTGTTTTTGGGCGCTTTTGAAGATTTGGGGTAGTTGTACCAGACATCGCTGCCGGCGGCCCGCAGGTGGCCGGAGGTCAGCGCGTTGTAAAGCGCTTCCTGCTGGACCACCGGGCCGCGCCCAATGTTGACCAGGATCCCACCCGCCGGCATCAGTGCCAGTTCATGTTCGCCGATCAGGCCTTCGGTCTCATCGGTCAGTGGCAGCGCCACAAGCAGCACATCGGCCAAGGGCAGCAAGTCGTGGAGCTGGTCCGCAGGATAGACACGCACGTTGGGCGGTTGTGTGAAGCCCTCCAGGCGCCGCTTGGTGGCGATGACGTGCATGCCCAACCCCAGACAATAATCCGCCAAAGCCTGACCGATCTCGCCGAAGCCGAGGATCAGGGCTGTACGGCCGCGCAGGAGGATCGCCTTGGGACCCTCAAAGCGGGGTGTCCAATCATTCTGCCGAAGCGCCTGGTCTTTGGGGATCAGACGTTTGGCTGCGGCCAGGAGCAGGGCGAAACCCAACTCGGCCGTGTTGTAGTTATTGTGATGCAGGTTGTGCACGCTGATGTCGGGGTAGTCGGCCATCACGGTGCGGGTATCCTCGGGGATGCCGGCCCAGGGGATGACGATCGCCCGCAGGTTCGGGCTGGCCTCGATCCAGTCCACGCCCGGGTGTGGATGGACCAGGATGTCAAAGGTCGCTGACTCGGGGATCTCGTCCCCGACGGAGACCGTGATCTCGGGATCGAGCAGGGCTTTGAAGGCTTTGGCGCCGTCAGGGAAGCGGAGTTGGTTGAAGTGCACGCGCAGGGTCATATTCCTCCAGTGTTATGTGATTGCTGGCTTTATTTTACCGAGAAAGGAAGAAATTTGTGGCTGGATTATACGGGATAGCGCTGTGTTCCTGATGACACCCCCAAAAAAGGGCTAATTTAAATTGGGTACGGAACGAAGAAATCAGGAAAGGAAAGCGGTATGACAATCGATCTGATCCAATTGGAAGGGAAGGCGGCCATAGTCAAGACGCTGGACGGCCCGCCCTGAGACTGGTTCCGAGTGGCGGAAAGCAGAGTCTTGCCACTGGATGAGCTCAACGCAGTGGTTTATTATCACGTCAACGCCCAGCGTCGGGGTCAGCCGGTGTATTCAGCCTGGTTGACCTCGGTCTCTCCATTGCAGGAAGGCGATTGGAAACTTGCTTTGCATCAGCAGACGGTTTCGTCGGAGGAGAAGCGGGTGGGTAGGTTGGTAAACTCAGCAAAAATTATCTGCAAGTTCAGCATAGCA
>JAXHUD010000064.1:0-2027 GCA_034189815.1 Chloroflexota bacterium | reverse complement strand
AGCCGCCGGCTGATCAGGGCGAAGAGCAGCAGTCCATAGACCAGCGGAAAGGCCAGGTCGCTGGAGAAATGCATCAGCTGGTAAGCGGCGCGTCCTGATGGACCAATATCGGCGAGGAAATCGTTGACGGCCTCCGGAGAATAGATCCCCATCATGTCCGGAATCTGCCGGGTGGGCGCGGCTGCGAGGATCTGCGGCTGGCTGCCAGGAAAGGCAGGGAGCGAAAAGAGCAGCAGGTTGAGCAAAAAAAGGCCGCTTAGCAGGAGCACAATCCAACGCTGTCCAAATTTCTCAATGATCTTTGCCATTTGTCTGACCTTTCGGTAAATGCCATTAGTGGGGTTGATTTTAACATGAAACTGCCGTTTTCAGCCCAACCTATGGCAGGGTCTATTTAACCGGATGTTATCAATTTGTTGATTGACAGCCACATTTTCGAGTTGTATAATCCTTCTGGTTTGGAAATAGTGTAAGAATTTATATGATGATTAATTCGATGGATAAATTTCAAGAGTTCCAAGCGCCCATCCAGGACGATCCTGAAGGATCTGACCGGATGTAATTTTGCGCGCAGAACGTCCTTGAAATCTTCTTCATTGTCAATGCTCAGGGTCACTGTTCTGTGGCCCTGATTTCTTTTGGCAAGGAAAGATGTATTGAAGAAGAGAGGTTGGAGAGTTTATGTTTGAATTTATGAATGAAAGTTTACCGCTCCTGATCGTTTCCGGAGCGCTTTCTATTACAATTTTGGTGGTCGCATCCAATGTGGCCGTCAAGAAATTGACCGGGCTGGCCGGGTATTTCCGGCTTTCCACAACCTTCATGGGTGTGACGGTTGTCTCCCTGGCGACCAGCATCCCGGAGATCGCGGCGCACTATACGGCCTCATTCGGCATCCTCAGCGGCGCACTGGACTATGAAGTGAGCTCTGCCGTCGTATTGGGTGCGAACATCGGCTCGGATGTGGTGCAGCAGACCCTGATCATGGCAGCGGTCGTACTGATGGCCGGTGGACTGCACTTCCGGCGCTATTTCCTCTGGAAGAGCATGATCCCCATGATTGCAACCACCATCATGTGCATTGTGTTGGGCGTGGATGGGACATTTTCCCGGGTGGATGGGCTGATCCTGTTTGGCTCCTTCCTGGCCTATATGTATTATCTGTATATGGATGAACGCAAACATTACCGTGAAGCGGACCATGGCTTCACCGAGGAAGGCGAGACCCCTGAAGGCGTCCCGCAAAATGCCAAGGAAGCCTGGCGGGATGCGGGGATTGCTGTATTTGCGCTGCTGCTCACGGTGGGCAGTGCGATGGTCGCGCTGCAGATGACCGAGGTGGTGGTGGCTCGCACCGGCATCGGCGGCTCCCTGATTGGTGTGGTCACCTTGGGCGTCGCTTCCGCTTTGCCCGAACTGATCACGGCTATCTCCGGCGTCAGGAACGGCGACAGCGGCATTTCGCTGGGGACCCTGGTCGGCAGCAATATCACCAACCCCCTGGTCGCCATTGGCGGCGGTGCGATTATCAGCCGCTATTGGGTGCCGGGACCGCTGGTGCTTTGGGACCTGCCCTGGGAAACGGTGACGGGCGCGGTGCTTTGGATCATCCTTTGGCTGAATAAAGGCAAGCTGGGGAAGTGGAGCGCGGTGTATCTGATTGGACTGTACTTCGTTTATATCACCCTGAGGATGCTCTTCTTCGCAGTGGATTAATCTACAGAAGTTGCTGAAGATAATTTGGTGGTCCGGGCATATGCCCGGCCTTTTTTGCATGACAGAGGGTGGGGGGAGAGTAAGTTTCCCAGGGTGCGCAGAGATTCTCTGCACACCAATGAATGATGATGACGAATTTATGTTTTTGTTTGTGAACTAAATTTTATGAAAAATCCCCCGTTGTCCTGCAGCGGGAGGGGGGTCGGGATTTTGATCAGATGTGAAGTTATTCCGGTCTTTCAGCAGGCATCCTCGAGGAAGGTGTGCAGGTCTTTTGAGACTTTTTCAAGTGAGGGCAGGTGCAGGTACAT
>JAXHUD010000063.1:0-12624 GCA_034189815.1 Chloroflexota bacterium | reverse complement strand
TTTTAGCGGCCGTGGTGCTGTTTGGCCTGGTTTATCTTTTATCCCAGTTGCTGAGGATCCTCCCGGGATATACCGCTGTTATCCAGACTTTCACCAGCACATTAGCCGAAAAGGCGCGGGCCGGCACTGATGCTGTTGTGAAGCCGTTCATCGCCTTTCGAAGTTTTAGGGCCGCAGCAGGACAGATCTTCACTGGAATTGGCAAGATTTTTCACCGTGAGAAAGATCCTCCGGCACGGTTTGAGTGAGTTTGGAACAGTGCCTTTCAATTTTTCATGAACAATCGACAATGATAAGGAAATAAGAATGAATGATAAAAGTTGGAAAACAAAAACGATTATCACCGGAACGGTCATCGGCGCCGCCGTTGGCGCATTGTCCTCCTTCCTGCTGATTAAACGGGCGGAAGCAGAGAACACCAAACCCAAGCTGAGTCCCGGCGAGGGCGTCCAGATGGGTATGGGTGTGATCGGTTTGTTGCGCATCATCGCAGGGATCGGCTCTGACTGAACCGCCATTTCATCTGACAGGTTGGATCATTGTTTGAAATCACATTTCTTGGAACGTCGGCCTCGGCACCGTCGGTGCATCGGGGTCTGTCTTCATTATTAATTCAACACGAAGAATATCGATTCCTGGTGGACTGCGGTGAAGGCACCCAGCGGCAAATCCTGCGCGCCGGGGCCGGGTTTAAGCGGCTCAACCAGATTTTCCTCACACACGGACATTTGGACCATATCCTGGGGTTAGGCGGCATGCTGTCGACTTTTATGCGCTGGGACGTGTTGGAGGAAGTGGAGATCTACGGCACCCAGCACACCCTTGACCGGGTCCATGATCTGCTCTTTGAGGTAGTGTTGCGAGGGCATCGCGGCAAATCGCCTGTGAAGCTGCACGCACTCGAGCCCGGGACATTCTTTGAAACGGATCGTTTTTCCGTGACGGCGTTTCCCGTTGACCACCGCGGCTCCAGTTCGCTCGGTTACCGATTTGAAGAGCACAGCCGGCGGCCCTTCCTGCCTGAAAAAGCGGAAGCGCTCGCGATCCCGCCGGGACCCTGGCGGCGCGACCTGGTGGCGGGCAAGACTGTCGAACTGGCGGACGGTCGCACGATCGAACCGGACCAGGTTTTGGGCGCGCCGCGCAAAGGCACATCGCTGGTCGTTGTCGGAGACGTGGGCAAGGAGAAAAAGCTGCTGCCGCACATCAAAGACGCGGACGCCATGGTGATTGAGGCGACTTATATCGAAGAAGAGGCCGATCTCGCGAACCGGTTCGGCCACATCACAGCAGGCCGAGCGGCTGCGCTGGCTAATGAGGCGAATATCCGCGACCTTTATTTGACGCATTTTTCCCGCCGCTATCGCGAACGCGACATCCTCGAAGAGGCTCAGGCGGTTTTCCCGGCTGTACACGCGGCAAGGGATTTCGACCATTTTGAGATCAGACGGGATGCAGCGTAAGACCCCGCAACTTCCCATTATTTGAAAACATGGAGCATCGGTAATGAGCAAAGACATACTGACTCGATTGGCGGCTGGAGACGTTTTGATCACCGATGGAGCAACCGGCACCAATCTGCAGGAGAAAGGCCTGCCTGTAGGCGCATCCGCTGAATTGTGGGTGTTGGAAAACCCGGACGCGATCCAGTCGCTTAACCGAGCTTTCATCGAAGCAGGCGCTGACCTGATCCTGACCTGCACTTTCGGCGGGACTCGGACCCGGCTGGCGGCTTCAGGTATGGCGGACCGGTTTGAGGCGGTGAACCGCAAGGCTGTGGCGTTGACGCAAGAGGTCGCCGCAGGGACGGACGTCCTGGTTGCAGGTTCGATCGGCCCAACCGGGCAGATGCTCGCACCGCTGGGGACGCTGACGGTAGAAGCGGCGGAAGCGGACTTCACTGCCCAGGCGCAGGTCCTCATTGAGAGCGGTGTGGACCTGATTGTGATTGAAACCCAGTTTGACCTGAATGAGGCCAGCGCCACCGTGCGGGGGGTCCGTTCGGTGGATCGGGAGATCCCTTTGGTCTGTTCCTTTAGTTATGACCGCGGCACCCGCACGATGATGGGCATTGGCCCGGAAGCGATGGCCGAGGCGATCAGTGCGCTGGATGTGGATGTGTTGGGCATTAACTGCGGCCGCAGCCTGGATGAGAACGCTCAGGCACTGGCACAGTTACGGCCGGCGACGGATAAGCCGATCTGGTTCAAGCCCAACGCCGGCCTGCCGGAGGTGGATGAAGATGGAAAGCCGGCTTATTCCGTGACGCCGAAAAAGATGGGCTCATTGGCGCCTGAATGGGTCGCTACGGGTGCACAGCTGGTGGGCGGCTGCTGTGGCACCAGCCCGGCACATCTGGCGGAGATTGCCCGGGCGATCAAGGGCTAAACTGCCTCAGTGAAATCCTTTATTTTCATTTAATTAACATCCTTTTCTCCGAAATAAAAATGGAATGATGTCTCGCAGCATGTTCCACAAGGTGGATTGTTTCCCATTGACTGTCATACGGGCTTCAAGACACGCGATCTGCAATCTGCGCCTGGGCGCCCCTGCCATTCCACCCGCTTCGCAGGGTGCGCTCCGGTTTTGATCACCCCAGAACAAATGAAAGCTCCGGGGATTTTTTGAAAATCCCCGGAGCTTAAATCTAATTGTTTGCTCTTCCACGCCACCATCGGGTGGTGGTCATTGGGGGGATGTGTTAGAATTCGGGCAATGAAGAACCTGATCCTGGCCTCCAACTCCCCCCGGCGCAAAGAACTCCTGGCATTGTTCGGCTGGCCTTTCGAGGTCATCCCTGCGGATATCGACGAGCGCCAGCGGTTGAATGAGGCACCCGTGCGCTATGTCCGGCGGCTGGCCTGCGAAAAAGCGCAGGCGATCGCTGAACAGGAGCAGGGGTTGATTATGGCGGCTGACACGATCGTGGTGGATGGGGATGAACTGTTGGGCAAGCCCAATGGCCCGGCGGATGCCGGGCGGATGCTGCAACAGTTGCGAGGTCGTACGCACCAGGTCTACACCGGGATCGCGTTGATCGACACCGAAACGGGCACATCGGTAGACGATGTTTGTCGGACGGACGTCCCGATGCGAACTTATTCGGACGCGGAAATGGACGCCTATATCGCCAGCGGGGATCCCCTCGATAAGGCGGGCGCTTACGCCATTCAGCATGCAGGGTTCCATCCAGTAATGGAGATGACGGGATGTTTCGCCTCCGTTATGGGGCTGCCGCTTTGTCACCTGTCGGTGGCGCTGTGCTGCATGGGGTTTGACCTGCCGGGGGCGCTGCCTGATCGCTGCCAGGCTACGTTGGGGTATGATTGTCCCGTCCACGGGGAAATCCTAAGTCGAATCTGCCCTGATTAAGGAGTTCGTACTGAATCCATCCAGACGGAAAACGCATTCTATATATGGCCTTTTATTCGCGCTGGTATTGCTGCTGGCGGCCTGTCAACCTGCCCGTGCGCCCATAGGTCAGCCTACCCCGGCGGAAGGGAATTTAGCCGATGCGGCCGCGGCGCAGAGCGTGGCCGAACGCTTCTTTGGGCTTTGGGAGGCTGAGGACACCACCGGGATGTATGGCCTGCTTTCCACCCTGAGCCAGGATGCGATCAGCCAGGCCGATTTCCAATCGATCCATCAGGACCTGGCGAACACTCTGACCCTGCAATCGGTGGACCTTCAGGCTCTTTCCACCCTGGCAGGGGGTGACTACGCCCAGGTAGCTTTTCGGGTGACCTATCACACCTTGCTGGTGGGAGACCTGACCCGTGAGCCGGTGATGAACCTGACCCGTGAAAACCGGGATTGGCGCATCCAATGGGGTCCGGGGCTCCTGCTGCCCGAGCTTGCGGATGGTAGCACGCTGGAATTCGTCCAGCAGGTGCCCGATCGCGGACGGATCTTCGCCCGGGACGGTGCGCCCCTGGCCGCCTATGAGGACGCGATTGCGCTGGGATTGGTGCCGGGGGAGATCTTGCCGGAGCAGGCCAGCCAGATTTACGAGACGCTGGCCGAGGTGAGCGAATATTCAGCTGAGGGTCTGGCTGAGGTGGTGGACCGCACGCCCGATGACTGGTACTTGCCGGTGGCGACTCTTTCTCAGGAAGAAGCCGCGCCCTATCTCGAAGCGCTGCGCGGCCTGAACGGTGTACGGATTGATTCCTTCCGCTCTCGGTACTATGTCGATGGCGGCGTTGCCCCGCATGCGCTGGGGTATATGCTGTACATCCCCGAGGACGAACTGGACGACTATTTACGCAAAGGCTATCGTCAGGATGAGCGTGTCGGCGCGGCAGGGTTGGAAGCCATTTATGAGGCAGAACTTTCCGGCCAGCGCGGCGGGTCGCTCTACCTGGTTGGACCGGATGGTAAGGTCAGCGGGCTGCTGGCCTCGAGCGATACCGAACCGGGCCAGACGCTGGTGACCACGCTGGATAAGACCCTGCAAGCCAAATTGCAGGCCTCGCTGGGCGACCTGCGAGCCGCCGTGGTCGTGATGGAAGTGGATACCGGGCGTGTGCTGGCGCTGGTTTCCAATCCCGGCTTTGATCCGAACGCCTTTGACCTGGGCGCGGCGGACAGCGGTTTGTTGGAATCGTATTTCACGGACGAAGATCAGCCGCTCTTCAACCGGGCAACCCAGGGGCAGTATCCCTTGGGGTCCATCTTCAAGCTCATTTCGATGTCCACTGCGCTGGAAACAGGCATTTACAGCGAATATTCTTCCTTTAATTGCCAGCAGACCTATTGGACCTGCGACAGCGTTTACCTTGATGATTGGACCCTGAGCCATGGCGCAAGCGCCAGTGGGGTGCTCTCGCTGCCGGAGGGGCTGATGCGGTCCTGCAACCCCTGGTTCTACCGGATCGGGGAGACGCTCTATACCGAGGGGTACGAGAACGATCTGGTGGATATGGCCCGCAGTTTCGATCTGGGAAAAGAGACGGGGATCGAGTTGCCTGAGGCCGCCGGGAACATCCCTGAGACGGCCGAGACTTGTGTGATGAATGCCCAACTTGCCATCGGCCAGGGTGAGATCCTGGTCACGCCGCTGCAGGTGGCTTCGTTCATTGCTGCGCTGGCTAACGGCGGCACGCTTTACCGACCCTCTCTGATGGAACGGATCGAACCGACTTCCGGTGAGCCGACGCTGAGCTTTGAACCCGAATCGCAGGGCAAGTTGCCGATCTCAGAAGAAACCCGCCAAACCGTACTGGATGCGATGCGTTTGGTGGTAGCGGATTCCCGGGGCACCGGCTATTGGCCGATGCTGGGGTTGGATGTGCCCATATCCGGCAAGACCGGCACGGCCCAGACGCCAAGTGGGAATTCGCATGCCTGGTTTGCCGGCTTCACCCGTCAAAACGACCCCGAACGGCCGGACATTGCCGTGGTGGTGCTGGTGGAAAATGGGGGCGAAGGCTCTGAAATGGCCGCGCCGGTGTTCCGCCGGGCCGTTTCACTCTACTTTTCGGATTACCAGGACAACGGGGGGACGATGCCCTGGGAGGATGCGCCTTACGTACCGCACCAACCGACCCCAACCCCGTCTCCGACGCCCGATTCCACATCTGGTGAATGACAAAGTATAATCAAACCTTGAAAAACAACGAATTCGAAAATCAATACGAAAGCTAAACGCGTATTCTGGAGAAATCCAATGACTAAAAAAAGACTGTTTCTGGCACTGATGCTGTTGCTAACCCTGGTGGCGTGTTCGACGCCGCCTGCAACGATCGGTACGGACGAGCCTGTTCCTGGGACGCCGACGCTCCCCGGCCCGCAGGTGGACGTGACCCCTGCCCCAGAGGTTGAAACCATGATTGATGGATTCATGCGCGCCTGGCAGTTGGAAGATTACCCGGTTATGTATAGCTACCTGACCGCAGAGAGCCAGAGCGCGATCACCCTGGAAGATTTCGCGTTGAAATACAATAACACAGCCGTGACCCTCACGCTCCAGCAGGAAACGGGGATTGAATACGCAATCACAGATAGACTGACCAACCCAAATAACGCTGCGGTGACCGTTCAGGTTAATTACAACACGAACCTGTTCGGCACGCTGGCCCGCGATCTGACCCTTGCGCTGGTTAGAGAAGATGGCGGATGGCGTCTGCAGTGGACGGAAGCGACCATTCTGCCCGACCTGCAGGGCGGTAACACGTTGGAGATCGTGCGCGATATCCCTGCCCGCGGGAACATTTATGCCAACGATGGCTCGGCAATTGTCTCTCAAGAGGATGTGGTTGCACTCGGTTTTGTACCGAACGAGTTGGACACGGATCGGATGAGCCTGTTCTACAGCACAATGGCCGATCTGACCATTTACCAGATTGATGAGATTATCGAAATGGTGGATAACGCCCTGGGGTATGAGTACATTCCATTGGGTGAAGTCCCCCAGGAAGAGGTGGATCGCCGGATCGACACGCTGAATAATGCATTGACCGGCGTTTACATCAACTACTACACCTCGCGTTATTATGTCGATAACGGTATCGCCCCACAGACTGTGGGTCATCTCTCATATGTCCCTTCGGAGAACCCGGAAGATTACCTCCGGCAGGGGTACGCGCTCAACAGCCGTTTTGGCAGCACTGGGATTGAATTGGCTTATGACGATGAACTTGCCGGCACGATGGGCGCGTCGCTTTACCTGAAGGACGTCAATGGCCAGATCGTGACCAAGCTGGCCGAACGCGGGAAGGTGGCGGCTCAAGCCGTCACGACCACGATTGACCCGACTCTGCAATACCTCCTGCAGAAATCGCTTGGGGATTACCGCGGTGCGATCGTTGTTATGGAAATGGATACCGGCCGAGTGCTGGCGTCGGTTTCCAACCCTCAATTTGATCCCAACCTCTTTGATGGTGGTAATGAGAATATATTTCATATAGAGAGTCCCTATAATCAACCGGACGATCCGGTCTTCAACAGGGCGACCGACGGCCAATATCCCCTTGGTTCGGTCTTCAAGATCATCACCATGTCCGCTGCCCTCGAAACAGGTGTCTTTACGGAAACGTCGGAAATCTACTGCGGCCACTCGATTGACGTCTGCGGCGGCACCACGCTCTATGACTGGACCTATGAGAAGGAGAGGCCGGAGAGCGGCCAATTGACCCTGCCGGAAGGCCTGATGCGATCCTGCAATCCCTGGTTCTACTATATCGGTGAAACCCTCGCTGCACAGGGCTATACCAATGCGATTGCGGATCTGGCTCGAGATTTTGGTCTGGGCAGTCTGACGGGCGTTGATATCCCTGAACAGCCGGGTAATATCCCTGTGGATACCAGCACTTGTGAACTCAACACCCAGTTGGCTATTGGTCAAGGTGAGATGACGGTCACGCCGCTGCAGGTGGCGCGTTTTGTCGCCGCGATTGGCAACGGTGGGACGCTTTATCGACCTGCGTTGGTGGAGTCGGTGGGCGTTGAGGGGCTGGACCCCACCTATACCTTTGAGCCTGAAGCGATGGCGACTCTGCCGATTTCGGACAGTACTTTGCGGATCGTGCAGGAAGCCATGCGCAGCGTGATCTCCAACGGCCGCGGTACGGCCCATGCCCAATTGGGGACCATGACTTACCGGGCTTATGGCAAGACAGGGACCGCGCAGAACCCCTTTGGCGATTCGCATGCCTGGTTCGCTGGTTACACCTCGGTTGGCAATCCCGACCGGCCGGACATCGCTGTGGCGGTGCTGCTGGAGAATGCCGGAGAGGGGTCGGAAATGGCTGCGCCGGTCTTCCGCCGGGTGGTGTCGCTTTATTTCTCAAATTACACAGATTACGGGTATGTGCTGCCCTGGGAGGCTTATCCCTACGTCGTCGCTTCACCGACACCGGTCCCAACGGATACGCCCTACGGTTATGAAGAAACGGATGAACCCTAGATTGGGTTTATTCTGATGATATCCCGCGAAGGACTCGTTGTCAGCGCCCAGTCCGGTTTCTATACCGTGCAAACGGACGCGGGTGAGGTGGTCTGCCGTCTGCCCGGACGTTTGAAACAAGGTAAAGCGGAAGGGGACATCGTCGCCGTGGGCGACCGGGTGACAATTGCTGATATGGGTGACGGCGGCGGGACGATCGAAGAAGTGCACGAACGGTCGGCCGTATTTTCCCGGGTGCGCACCGGCATCAAGCGCGAATTCCGGCAAATTATCCTGGCAAATCCTGACCAGTTGGTGATCGTGTTTGCCTGTGCGGAACCGGAACCGCATCTGCGGATGTTGGACCGTTTCCTGGTCGTCGCTGAGAAACAGACCATCCAGGCAGTGATCGTTGCGAATAAACTGGATCTGGTTTCCAGAGCAGAAGCTGAAAACCTGTTTGGTCTCTACATTAAATTGGGTTACCCCGTGATCTATACCTCCGCCAAAACCGGCGAAGGTGTGGCAGAACTGAAGGCACGTTTGACTGACAAAGTCTCGGCCCTCACCGGGCCATCGGGTGTGGGTAAATCGAGTTTGCTCAATGTCATTCAGCCTGACCTGGGCCTGCAGGTCCGCTCTGTCAGCGATGCGACCTCCAAAGGACGCCATACGACCCAGGTGCGGGCCCTATTTCCGCTTGAGTTTGGCGGCTATGTGGCCGACACACCCGGAATCCGCTCGCTGGCGCTTTGGGATATCGAACCGGAAGAATTGGATGCCTATTTTATCGAACTGCGGGACCTCGTCGCCGACTGCCAGTTCAGCGACTGTACGCATACTCACGAACCGGGCTGTGCCGTGCGTGAGGCCCTGACTGCCGGGACGGTCTCTGCAGAGCGATATGCATCTTATCTGCGAATGCGGTTCGGTGATGATTCAGAACAGTATTATCAAGATTTGCTGAACGATTGAACCCCGATTGGAAAAATTATGACACGTCGTTTATCACTGATCTTTCTTCTATTCCTTTTACTATTGACAGCTTGCGCGGGTGGGACCCCGACCGTGCTCATGACGGAGACAGAAGCAGCGACCAGCCCTGAGCCGTCCGCCGAACCTGCGCCAACCGAAGCGCCGCCAGTGGCGTTGACGGTTTGCACTACCGGCCTGCCGGAAAGCCTTTTCCCCTATGGCGGCGACCGACCGGCCAGCAAGGAGGCGTTGGCCGCACTGGTGGGGATGGACCTGGCGGACATGCTCACCCAAATGCCGGATGCGGCGAATGGGGGGCTTCGGATGGAACCCGTCAGTGTACAGCGCGGGCAGACCGTGGTGGACGCCAATGGTGCGGTGGTGACACTCAAGGCAGGTGTGACCGTGCGACCGAGCGGATGCGCCAGTACGGACTGCGCGGTCAGTTGGGATGGCGAGATGGACTTGACCATGGACCAGATGACGCTGTCCTTTGAACTTCGGGAAGGCCTGACCTGGTCTGACGGCACCCCTGTGACAGGCGCGGATTCTGTCTTCAGCTACAGGCTGGCCAGCGATCCCCTCGCGCCGGGGCTGCAGTGGGCAGAATCACGAACAGCCAGCTATAGTGCAGCAGATGATCGGACTGTTGTTTGGGTTGGAAAGCCTGGGTTCACAACGGCCGACATTGAACGATTATTTTGGACGCCGCTGCCGGCCCATCTGTTCCCGGAGGGGGCGGATTGGCAGTCGGTGGCCGATGACCCCGCCTGGGACGGCGCGTTACCTGCTTTTGGTGCTTTCGAGATCGTCGAATGGGGCGCGGATACCGTCCGGATGGCGCGGAATTCATATGGGATCAGATATGTGGAAGATGCGCAATCCATTGATGAAATCACGCTGCTGGCGATCTCGGGAATGACCGACGCCGTGGCTGCATTGCAGTCGGGCGAGTGTGACGTGTTGGACAGCTCTTACCCACTGGAATCCCAGCCGGACCTTCTATCTGAATTGGAAGGCGGCGCGGACTATCAGTTGGTTGTGGGACAGGCGGATTCCTGGATGCAATTGGTATTTGGCATCCAGCCCGCCTCGTATGATGATTATTACAATCCGGTTTATGGGGACCGGCCGGATTTTTTCGGCGACGCTCGCACCCGCCAGGCGATTGCCTTTTGCCTGGATCGCAACGCGATGCAGGCAGCCGTGTACGGGGGACTGGCCGAGGTCTGGCCCAGTTTCCTGCCTCCGCATAAATCCTGGTTGGATCCGAGCGCTGGAATCGTTCATGATCCAGCGGAAGCAGTCCGGTTGTTGGAAGAAGTAGGCTGGCTGGACCACGATGAGGACCCCGCCACGCCGTTGCAGGCCTGGGGCATTGGGAATATCCCGCAGGGGACCGCTTTGCAGTTGGACCTCTATCATGACCAAACAGCGATGAGCGGCAGTCTGGCGGCAATTATTCAGCGATCATTGGCGCAATGTGGAATCGGCGTCACCTCCGCCCCATTGTCGCCGGGTGAGCTCTATGCTCCCGGACCGGATGGCCCGCTCTTTGGCCGACAGTTTGATATGGCTTTGCTGGCTTGGGCTCCGATGGAAACGCCGGATTGTGCATTGTACGAAAGCTGGGAGATACCAAACGCCGAGAACCAATGGATCGGAACGAATATCTCGGGTCTGGCAGCAGGAGCTTATGATGCGGCCTGCGTCGATGCTGGATTAGCGCTGCCAGAGAGCGAGGCGGATGCGATCAGGCGAGCCGAGGCAGCTTATTTGGACGCCCTCCCGGCGATCCCGCTTTTTGCGGCGCCGAGGGTCATTATGGTTTCAGCGGCGTTGTGCCTGCCGGAAGGCGAATGGAGGGAAGCGGATTTCTTCAATCAATTGGCGCAAGGCGCCCTGGGCGGGGTATGTGGCGAATGATTACAAATTGCGCCGTAGCTGTCACTAGTATAGGTAAAATGGCTGAATTTATTCACTAAAGTCAATCAACTTTCTATATAATAGTGCCAAAATTAAAGTGATGAGAAAAATTTGAATTAGCTTGAGGTGTTGCAAGATGAGAAAATATGCCAAAGATTATGAAATTGGAACCGAACGGGACAAAAAGGGTCGCGAGAAAAAGGTCTCAGTTTATGTCGGGAAATTCTTCGATGTTTCCCTGAATGAAGTTGAGCTGAAACGGTTCCGGCGCATTTCTATGCTGCTGTTGGGTTTGATTTTTCTCGCACAGATCGCCGGTGGGTTTGTGTCGAATTTAGGGATGTACGCTTTTTTTGTCGCATTGCCTTATGTGGGGACATTCCTGCCGATCTACTTCCTCGCGATGAGTGTGTTCCGAATACCTCGTAATAAGTGGAATTATCGCCGTGAAGAAGTGGAGCTGTCGTTCAAGCGGATCAAAACTCACAGTATGGTTTTGCTGATTCTGGCGTCCCTTGGCCTAATTGGCGAAGTTGTATTCCTGATCTGGTTCGCCAATGGGTCGCACGGGCGAGAGTGGATCTATCTCGGGTTGGAAGTCCTGTTGGTGGCCCTAAGCGTGATTTGGGTTTATATTCAACGCGATATCAAGATCATTCCGATTGCGGATGAAGCGGTACGTGTGGTAGAAGAAGTTGATGAAGAGGGAGGAGAAGGCTAGCGGGATTTTGCATGCGTTCAAAAATTGAACACATCTCATTTTTATCAGTCTTGGACACGCCTCAAAACCGGGCTCATCCTTGACAAGTTATGGATAATAAAATAACAGTTGAGTTGCCGATCCCCATCTCATGTTTTGGAAATAAGAGTCCATCTTTTTTGACAAAGGAAGAACGCGATTCATTCCTAAATCACATCTTTAAAGGTATTGGATCGAATAAAATTTTAGGGATGGTTCTTAAAAAATGCGTGTGTCTGAATAAAAAAGAAGCCCATAAATGGCTTTCCTCGGATAATCATTCTTGACGGGTGAAACCTTGTATGCTATATTTTGGTACAAAATAGGGTAACCCTTTGTAAAAATTTTTAATCTAAATCGTAAATTTTGTAGGGTTTATGGTTTTGATTTTGACGAAGCGTTATCATAAAAAACAGTGAAAAGGAGGTGGTGAACACCACTAAAGATTCTAAATATGGAAATTTCTCAAGAATGTCCAATTCACTAGTTTCCTGACAAATCAATTTGTTACGGAGGAGAAAATAATAATGAAGCGTTATACTTTAGGCTTTCTGAGCCTTCTCGTAGTGCTGAGCATGGTCCTGGCAGGCTGCCAAACAGCCACCGAGGCCCCAGCCACTGATGAGCCAACCGAGGCGATGACCGAGGAAATGGCCACTGAGGAGGTCGTAGAAGAGCCCACAGAGACCGAGATGGTCTATGAAGATCAACCGTACGGTGAGGATTTACCCACAGCACCGACGATTGATACCCCCCTTGTTGTTGCCTATCAGGACTTCTCACAGAAATTCAGCCCGTTCTTTTCGGACACTGCTTATGATGCCGATGTGGTGAGTATGACCCAGATCGCGCTGCTGACCACCGACCGCGTGGGCGGCATTGTGCACAACGCCATCGAAGGTGAGACCCGCAACTACAACGGCACTGATTACCTGTATAAGGGTCCTGCCCAAACCAGCGTCGATTACGATCCGGAGACTGATACCACAAAGTACACGGCTAAACTTCGCGTTGGCATGCAGTTCTCGGACGGCACCCCCGTTACCGCCGATGACGTTATCTTCACCTATTACACCTTCCTCGACCCGTCCTATGTCGG
>JAXHUD010000062.1:0-12809 GCA_034189815.1 Chloroflexota bacterium | reverse complement strand
TAAACGAAAACCGCTATGTTCAAGTATCAGACCTGGCGGAAGAGTTCGATGTAACAACCGTGACCATCCGGCGTGACCTGGATGAGATGGAAGGTGATGGTCTCTGTATCCGCAAACGAGGCGGTGCCATCCGTGTTAACCCTGGTGTTTCCATGGAAATGCCTTACAACATCAAACGCCATGACATGGTGGACGAAAAAGAGCGGATCGCCCAGCAAGCGTTGGAATTCATTGAGGACGGAGATACGATCATTTTGGATTCCGGCTCAACGACCTATGCACTGGCGTTGCTGCTCAACACAAAGGTACAAATCACGGTAGTCACCAACGATCTCAAAATCGCCGTAAAATTGGCTGAAAACCCCAAGATTAACCTCATATGCACAGGCGGCATCGCACGCACCTCGGTCTACTCACTCCAGGGCTCAGTAGCCGAATCTTTCATTAATAACATAAAAGTTGATAAAACCTTCCTGGGCGCCGATGCGATTCATACGGATGGTGTCATCTCCAATGTCAACATTGAAGAGGTCGCCATTAAGAAAGCGATGATTAAGGCAGCCGACCAGACCATCCTAATGACCGATTCAACCAAATTTGGCAAATCCGGTTTCTATAAGGTTTGCGATCTTGACGAGGTGAACGTGATCATCACGGATGATGGCATTTCTGATGAGGTCAAGGAGATGATCGGGGGGCAGGATATCAAAGCCATCATTGTGTAAATATTTTCTGATTCTATTTGACGCAAGGCCATTATCCGGTTGTTGTATCGCAGAACAATCGCAGGTGACAAAAGGATCTCTATATAAAAAAGGGAAGAAAGGAGCCGCCAAAATAAAACCCGGCTGATTACAAAAATTTCATTAAAAACCCATTTTAACCACTGATAGGAGAAAAAAGATATGAGTAAGCGTTTATTTACATTAGTTGCGGTTCTGCTCATCGCCGCCATGTTCGCCGGTTGCGCCCCTGCTACTGACGAGTCCGCCGACACCCCCGCAACAGAGGACGTAGCTGCTCCCGAGGATGAAACCGAAGCCCCGGAAGAAGCTGAAGAAGCTGGTCCCTACACTTTTGGTACCGTTGTGAAGTCCATTGCTTTCAACTGGTTCCTCCGCATGGAAGAGGGCGTTCTGCAATATGGCGAAGATAGCGGTAATGAAGCCTTCATGCAGGGCCCTTCCCAGGCTGACTCCGCCGCCCAGGTGCAAATCATCGAATCCCTGATCGCTCAGGGTGTGGATGGCATTTGTAACGTACCTTACGGCGTGCCCGAGAACGAACCCGCTCAGAAAAAAGCCATGGATGCCGGGATCTGGGTTGTGACCCATGAGGCCTCAACCGCCAGCGCTGGCACAGTGCACTACGATGTGGAAGCCTTTGATAACTGCGCCTACGGCGAAGAGATCATGATCGAAATGGCCACCCGCATGGGCGAAGAAGGACAATATGTTCAATTCGTCGGCTCCCTGACCAACGCGACCCACAACCAGTGGACCGACTGCGCTCTGGCCTACCAGGAAGCAAACTACCCCAATATGGAATTTGTTGGTAAATACGAGTCCAAAGAAGACCAGGAAGTCGCATATAACATCTTCAAAGACTTGCTCGACACCTATCCCGACCTCAAAGGTATGCAGGGTTCTGCCGCCGGTGATGTCGTCTCAGCTGGCCGTGCCATCGAAGAAGCCGGCCTGAATGACAAAATCGCAGTCGTTGGCACCAGCATCACCTCCTACGCCGGCGAACTGCTCCAGACCGGTGCAGTTGACCTGGCCATGACCTGGGACCCCGCCGACGCAGGCTATGCCTGCAACGTCGTTTTGGAATTGCTTGCCGACGGTGAGGAAATCACTGATGGTACGGATCTGGGTGTCCCCGGTTTCGAAAGCATTGTCATCGAAGAAGGCGTCAATGGCGCTCCCGTGATCTACGGTAATGCCTGGATCAAGATCGATGCCGACAACATGATGGACTACGACTTCTAGTCCCTAACCAATAAATCACGCTATGAGCGGCTGGGAAACCCAGCCGCTCATGACGACGCCAATAATCTAATCTCAAAGCATATTAAGGATGAATTGATGGAAGAGGAATTGCTCCGAGTAGAAGGAATTTTAAAAAGGTTCGGCGGTGTCACCGCTTTGGATGATGTTAGTTTTTCCATCGGCAAAGGCGAATCGGTGACCCTTGTCGGCGAAAACGGCTCCGGCAAGTCCACGATGATCAAGATAATTTCAGGTATCTATACCCCAGATCAGGGTGAAATCATTATCAACGGTAAACATTTCAGTAAGATGACTCCCATCCAATCTATTCAGGAGGGAGTCCAGGTAATCTACCAGGATTTTTCCCTGTTCCCCAATCTCACAGTCGCTGAAAATATCGCTCTAAACGATCTGATCATCTCCGGTGCAAAAACGGTGAACTGGAGGGAGGTTCGCGATTTTGCACGGGAAGGCCTTGACAAGATCAACGTGGATATCCCATTGAATGTGAATGTGGGTGAGCTTTCCACGGCTGACCGGCAATTAATCGCCGTCTCCAAAGCGATCCTTGCTGAAGCAAAATTGATCATTATGGATGAACCAACCACAGCCCTGACCCGCAACGAAGTCAAAGCCCTGTTCAAAGTGATTAAAGATTTGAACAGTCAGGGTATCTCCACCATTTTCGTAAGCCACAAGCTGAGTGAAGTCCGGGAAATAGGCGAACGCACCATCATTCTTCGAAATGGTAAGAAGATCACCGATCAGGATGCAAAAGAACTGGATATCGCCACGATCGAATATCAAATGACTGGCCGTCATATTGACACCAGTTCCATTAAATACAGCAAACCAAAAGAAGAAGTGCTCTTCAAAGTTGAAAACCTGAACCTGTCACACGGCTTTTTTGATGTTTCATTTGAATTACATCGTAATGAGGTTCTGGGGATCACTGGGTTGTTGGGCTCCGGTCGCACAGAACTGGCCCTTTCACTTTTCGGTCAGAAACCCGCAGAATCAGGCACAATTATTCTGGAAAACAAGGAAATCAAGATCAACAGCATTTTCGATGCCACCTCCAACAGAATCGGGTTTGTCCCTGAAGACCGCATCAAGGAGGGTTTATTCCTTCCACAAACAATCACCAATAATATTGCAGCCAAGATCATTGATACACTCCGCAACAAACTGGGCTTACTCGACCAGAAGAAGAAAGTCCGGCTCGGTGATGAATGGATTGACCGGCTTGATATAAAGACTCCCAACGGGCAACTCCCTGCGTCCAGCCTCTCTGGCGGGAACCAGCAACGGCTCGTATTGGCAAAGTGGCTGGCCTTCGATCCTAAAATACTGATCCTCAATGGCCCAACGGTAGGTGTAGATGTGGGGTCCAAAGCGGCCATCCATGAGCTGATCCGCCAACTGGCGGCGGATGGGATGGGCATTATCCTGATGTCCGACGACATTCCCGAATTGATGCACACCTGTAACCGTATTTTGCTCATGCGCCGCGGCCGGATTGTAAATGAATTCTTGCGCGAGTCCACCGATGAGGAAGACCTCAACAAGGAACTTATTGCCGATGATGACAACGGCACCTCGAAACGGCAGGTTGAACATGTTTAAGCGAATTTTAAAATCAAACGAATTTCTTATATTAATAATCATTATTGCCCTAAGCTTGGTGGTTGGGTCGATTAATCCCAACTTCTTTACAATTGCCTCACTTTTTGACCTGATCAGGGCGTCCAACGTTTACATCATTTTGGCCTTTGCCCTGCTGCCGGTGGTCATCCTCGGTGGCGTGGATATCTCCTTTGTGGCGATCGCAGCCGTCTCGTCTTACGGCACCCATATGTTCCTGATCGGTCGGGGCTATGAAGGCGGATTACTCCTCTACTTCATCATTGGCTGTACAATTGGCGCTTTGGCGGGCCTACTGAACGGCCTGATCATCACCAAATTCAAATTAGAAGTCTTTGATGTCTCGCTGGCAACCCAGACGATGTGGTACGGATTCACCCTATTCTTCATCGGCGCGACATCCAATTTCGACATGCCCGAGGGTGTCGTGGGATACTATTCCGCCTTTATCGCTAAAGTGACAGATGAAAACCTGGGCGTAACCGGCCTACATGTTTCGACCATCTACGTGATCGTTATCGGTATATTCTTGTGGTGGTTCCTCAAATACACCATGATCGGGCGAGGCATTTATGCCATCGGCGGTAATCGTGATGTGGCTGAGCGGACGGGTTTTCGTATCAACAAGATCACGATGATTGTTTTCCTAATAATGGGTCTCCTCTCCGGGTTTGCCGGCGTGGTACAAAGCGCCCTGAGCCGCAACTTCAACCCAACGCTGTTCATCGGTCAAAACCTGGATGTACTGGCATCGGTCATTTTGGGCGGTGCAGCCATCAAAGGCGGAAAAGGCACCGTCATTGGCACGGTCCTGGGCGTTATCCTGACCCAGATCATCCGGCGGGCGCTTGTGTTGACCCAAATCCCGGCGGAGTGGCAAAAGTTTGTCGTCGGCGTAATCCTGATCGTCTTTACAGCCATCCCGGCTATACGTGAACTGCGCCGGAAGAAACTTGGCCGCACAACGAACCTTGTTGAAGCGACGGAAGAGGCATAAAGTCATGAAAAAGTTTTTCAGAAAAATCTTAAAACCGTTCCGGGCCTTATCCATCGACCGGCACACGGTCCTGCTCTTGCTCATTTTCGTTATCGTGATGGTGTTCTTCACCGCAGTGAATAAGGACAAAGGTTTCCTGTCCATCCGCTCCGTGACGTCCATGGGCGTACAGCTTTCGGAAATCGGCATTTTGGCAATCGCCATGATGGTCACAGTGCTGATTGGTGGAATCAATTTGTCCATCAACGCCACGGCCAATCTCGGTGTGGTCCTCGCGGGTTTCTTTTTATTCAAAGTATTCCCCCCGGAAGCAACAAGTGGCACTGCCATTTTCACCCAGATCTCCATGCCGGACCAATACAGTCCCTGGGTGCTGGTTGTGGCATTACTTATCCCGATCATGGTAGGTGTGATTTCAGGCATGCTCAACGGTTATTTGGTGGGCTATATTGGCGTTCCACCGATCCTGGCAACCCTGGCAACCCTCTCGGTTTTCACAGGTATCTCTGCCGGCCTGACCAAGGGGCGCACCATTACCGGCTTCCCTCAGGAATATACCTATGTGGCAAATGAATCTCTGCTGGGCATCCCGATGCCATTCCTGATCTTCGTGGTGCTGACGATCGTGACTTACATCATTCTCAACCACACCACGCTGGGTTTCAAAATGCGCATGGTGGGCACCAACGAGACGGCTTCAGAATTCTCAGGGATAAACAATAAGACTGTCATCATGAAGACTTATATCCTGAGCGGTATGCTTTCAGCCATTGCCGGCATCATTATCATGAGCCGCACCATGTCCGCAGCCTATGAGTATGGCTCCACCACTTATGTATTATTAACCATTCTGATCGGTGTGCTGGCAGGCGTCCACCACGGTTTTGGCAATGTCGTCAACATCTTCATTGCCATGTTGATCCTGCAAGGTTTGTCCACCGGTTTCCAGATGTTACTTCAAACGGTCCGGGGCAGCACCTTCTTCAAGGATTTCTCCTGGGGCGTACTTCTGATCATCATCTTTGTGATTAATTACTTCGTCCGCAAGAAACGGACCTTTGTCAAACAGGACTGACCGGGTAAAGATCACCCGGAAACATAACAGCGATAGAATAACGAAGGAGAATTAAATAATGGATAAACGATGGAAACAATTGGGTGAATTGCTCGTCAATTACTCGATGAAAGTACAGCCTGGCGAAAAAGTCATGATTGCCATGATTGAACCCGAATCCTATCCCTTGATGTATGCCATCTATGAACACGTGATTAAAGCCGGCGGTTATGCACAGGTTCAATTCATGTCAGAAGAATTGAATCGCCTGGCCCTCAAATTTGGCACAGAAGAACAATATGGTTGGGTGCCGGAAATTGAAATGTATGGGATGGACTGGGCCGATGTCTACTTTGGTTTGCGCGGCGCTCACAACCTAAATGTGTTCTGGGATGTCCCCTCCGCCAAACTGCAATCGCTCCGGAACGCTATGGGCAAAGTTTCCACCGCCCGGTGGCACAAGACCCGCTGGTGTTTGCTGCGAGTACCGAACGAAGCTCTGGCGCAGCAGGCGGAAGTAGATCTTGAGACAGTGATGGATATGTGGTTTAATGCCTGCCTGCTAGACTGGCCCGTGGTCAGCAAGGAATGGGAAAGCTGGGCTGAGAAACTGAATAAGGGCAAGGAAGTTCATGTTGTTGGTAATGGCACGGACCTGACCCTCTCCGTTGAAGGCCGCACCTGGGACGTGGCTAAAGGTATCGGAAATATGCCCGATGGCGAAATAGCGACCTCACCCGTCACCAGCAGTGTGGACGGTCATATTTACTTTGATTTCCCCGGTGTGCTTGGCGGCCGCCTGGTCCATGACATCCGTCTGGAATGGGAAAATGGCGAGCTGGTCAGCGCGAGCTCTTCGACCAACCAGGATTTCCTGCAAGCCATCGTCAATACCGATGCCGGTGCCAGCAAAATCGGCGAGTTCGCAATAGGCACCAATAACGAGGTTACCCACTTCTGCAAGGACATTCTGATCGACGAAAAGATCGGTGGAACCATGCATATTGCCCTGGGCCGTGCCTACCCCCGCACCGGCGGTAAGAATGAATCGGCCATCCATTGGGATATTATCAAGGATCTTCGTGAGGAAGGGCAAATATTCCTCGATGGTGAGTTGATCTTTGATAATGGCAAAATTCAGTTATAAACCGGATTGGAAAGCGACTTTCAATGCCTGAGGCATATTTATTAGGTGTGGATGTTGGAACCTACTCCTCCAAAGGCGTGCTGGTCACGCTGGCGGGGGAAATAGCCGCATCCCACGTTGTCCCCCACGATATGGCAATGCCCAAACCCGGGCATTTCGAGCACGATGCGGACGCCGTTTGGTGGCATGACTTCGTTGAAATCACCAAAGCAATCCTAAATAAATCGGGGATAGATCGGAAACAGATCCTGAGCATCGGGGTTAGTGCGATTGGTTCCTGCGTATTGCCGATTGATGAAGATGGCAATGCACTGCGCCCGGGAATCCTTTATGGGATTGACACACGTGCGATGGAAGAGATTGACACCTTAACAGCGGTAATTGAAAAAAAAGATATCCCCGAACTTAAAGGACTAACCCTCACATCGCAAACAAGCGGTCCAAAAGTGCTCTGGATTCGCAATCATGAGCCTGAAATTTATAAGAAAACTCGGTGGTTCCTGACCAGCGAGGCCTACATTGTTTACAGATTGACCAGGAAACCTTCAATTGATGTTTATACCGCTGGCGGTTATGCCCCGATATTTGATTCTGTCTCAAGAACTTGGCTGAAAGAGATGGAAGAACATGTCACCGAGGTGGAACGCCTGCCGGACGTCTATTGGTCGCACGAAGTAGTCGGCGAGGTCACGTCGGAGGCAGCTCGGATAACGGGCCTTGCCGAAGGCACCCCAGTAATCGCAGGGACGACCGACGCCGCAGCCGAAGCAATAAGCGCAGGAATGGCCAACGTGGGTGACCTAATGATCATGTTTGGCAGCACAATCTTTTTTATCCAGAAAACGGATAAGTTAATCAAACCGAAGAAATTCTGGGCTTCCAACTTCATGAGCGAGGGAACTTATTCTTTTATGGGCGGCATGTCTGCCGCCGGCAGCCTCACCCGTTGGTTCCTCAATGAATTTGGTCAGCCCGAAGCACAAACCGAAGCTGCGGGCGGTCCGAATGCCTACGCAGCCCTGGCCGATTTGGCGGCCCAATCATCCCCTGGCGCCAACGGGCTGATCGCCCTACCCTATTTCGAAGGTGAACGCACTCCCATTCATGACGCGAAAGCAGTTGGGATGTATTTTGGACTCAGCCTCAAACATACACGTGCTGATATGTACCGGGCTTTGCTGGAATCAGTTGCCTATGGGATTAAACACAATATTGATGAAATGAAAAATGAGGGGGTGGAAGCCAAACGGATCTTATCGGTTGGAGGTGGCACTAAGAACCTGATTTGGATGCAAATTGTATCTGATGTCGCCGGGATCGTGAGTGAGATTCCAAAACAAAATATTGGTGCAAGTTATGGAGATGCGTTCATGGCCGGCTTGGGCGTAGGCGTATTTGATGATTATTCTGACATCTCCAAATGGGTTACTATGAAACACAAGATTAAACCCAACGACACGGGTAAAGCGGCATACAAAGCCAATTACGGACTTTACCGTGATCTTTATAAGACGACCAAGCCATTAATGCATCGTTTATCTGACCTGAAAAGATAAACAGAATAATTGTTGAAAGGAATTTTTTGATGTCGAAACTTTGGACTGAAGAAATATTTGGAACGGACAAGCCCGTTATTGCCATGTGCCATCTCAACGCCCTGCCGGGCGACCCGGCCTACGATCCGAAAAGTGGTATGGAGGCCGTCGTGGATTGGGCTCGCAAGGACTTTCTCGCCCTGCAAAACGGCGGTGTTGATTCGGTGATGTTCTCGAACGAATTCAGCCTGCCCTACCTGACCGACGTGCAACCCGTCACGGTAGCGGCCATGGGCCGTGTGATCGGAGAACTTTTACCCGAAATCCGGATTCCCTTTGGGGTGAACGTCTTATGGGATCCCAAACGCTCCCTCGATCTTGCGTCGGCGACGGGTGCAAAGTTTGTCCGTGAAATCTTTTCTGGTGTCTACGCCTCAGATTTCGGCCTTTGGGACACCAATGCGGGCGCCACAGTCCGCCACCAGCATGCCGTGAACGCAGAAGATGTCAAATTGCTCTTTAACATCGTGCCGGAAGCCGCAGTTTATCTCGGTGGACGAGATATCGTCCAGGTAGCCAAATCAACGGTATTCAACCACCGGCCCGATGCGCTGTGCGTCTCAGGTCTGACCGCTGGCGTGGAAACAGACACTTCCGTCCTGAGGAACGTCAAAAACACCGTTGAAGACACGGTTGTCTTCGCAAACACCGGTGTTCGTTTGGAAAACGTAAAAGATCAGTTACAGATCGCCGACGGCGCAATTGTCGGCA
The DNA here is from genome assembly GCA_034189815.1 of Chloroflexota bacterium. Taxonomy (GTDB): domain Bacteria; phylum Chloroflexota; class Anaerolineae; order Anaerolineales; family Anaerolineaceae; genus Brevifilum. Next base: position 3,670 of record JAXHUD010000062.1, on the reverse strand, counting down.
CAACGTTCAAATATGACGGCAAGTTTGAAAACCACGTCGATCAGGAACGGGTCAAACAATTTATGGACAAGGTCAAAAGCATCCGCTGAGACTTATTGTTTGCCTTAATTCGCTTTTCTACTAAAAGCGAAAATTAATATATTCATAATGAGCATGAGGTGGTTATCCATGAACCACCTCATTTTTGTTGCATCCTGCCGAAATGGTTAACAAATTAGACCGAAGGCATTATCCGTCAAATCAAACCCACCCAATCCTATAAGATTTCTATTTCCTTGGTTGCCATCGCCATCAATTTTTACTACGGCGCAAATGACATAAAGTAATAGTACAAATCAAGGACCCTCGGGATTTTAAAATCCCGGAGGTCTACCGCCTAATGTCTTGTCTCTATTTATCACCGGGCTAAGCCTCAGGTTTGTTAACCAACCGGGATCTCGATCTACCCCTCCGACCGAGCCACCAATTCAATCGCCCCCACCGGGCAGACCACCTCACAAAACCCGCAACCCACACAGGCCAAAGGCACCTTCAGATAGGGATAACCTTCCGGCGGCACCCGTGAACCGGGCTCATCATAATCCAGACAGCTCACCGGGCAAATCGTGATGCACAAACCGCAGGAAACACAAGTCCGCTGGTCAATCACCGGGCGCAGCCAGTCACTGCGCCTGATCCGCTCGGCTATCGCACCATCCGGCGCCGCCACCGCGTGATAAGGGCAAACCCGCCCGCAGGCGCCGCACTCGATGCAGCGCCCCTGATCAATCTCATGTACCTCGTGGCGCTCCCCGTTAATCGCCTGGGTCGGGCAGTTCCGCAAGCAGGCCTGGCAGCCTTTGCAATCGGACGTGATCGAAAAAGCCATATCTACGCCCCCTCCCCTTCAACCAATGCCGACAGGCCCAGTCCACGCAGCGTCTCCGCCTTCGGCACCCCGCTCTCATGGTCCCAGCCTATCTCCGACCAATAATTCTCCCGCAAGACCGCCAAATCTACCTGCAAGGCCTTATGCGGCCCACGCTTCATTGGCGGCATCCCCAGCGCACGGGCGTTCACCCGGATCTCGACGGGCCTTACCCCCTGCTTGATGTTGAACATCTGCCGCAAGGTCTGGATCCGCCGCCCGGTCTCCAGATACGCCGCCGAGGAAAAGTCCCAACCGGTGGCCGCATTCGTCCACTCAAACAGCGGCAGCCGGTCCGCACCCAGCAGGGCACCAAACATGCAAATGCCCAGGCCGTTATAAAAATTAGTAAAACAGGACATCAGCACCGATTTTTTGGCGGATTCAGCCGAAGGCTCGTAACTCACCTTCTTGTTATAAAGCAGTGGCGGTCGCGGCGCCCCGGGAATTCGGGTCCAGAGTCGGTACATATCATAATAAACAAAAGCGCCGGTTGTGTGTCGTCCCGGTGTTGGCTCCACGCCGGCGTGCAGGCCAAAACCAGGGTCCAGGCGCGGGTCATGCATGGCCAGTTCCGATCCACCGGCCGTCACCTCAGCTGTCCGGTCCTCAATCCTGAGCCGTCGCCGAGCCTGCCGTACCCCGTCCGCCAGCAGGTCGCCAATCCCCTCGCGAGCGATCATCTTCCGCACCAGCGCCACGATCTCCTCGGTATTGCCCCAACCGAGGTCCAGCCCGTCAACGTCCGCCCGGCTGAGCAGGCCCTTTTCTACCCATTCCATCACGGCCGCCACTGTTCCGCCTGCGGAGATACTGTCCATCCCAGCCCGGTTCAGCAGGTCGTTGATCAGCATGATCGAGTCCCAGTCGTCGTTCAGCAGCATCCCGGAAAATGCCAGCGTGGTCTCATATTCCGGTTTATGGCTGACCGGGATCTCACCGTTGGGCTTCATTGTCCCGCCGCAGCCCAGCGGGCAGGCCAGGCAGTGATACTTCTGCGCTTCCCAGTTGGACACCACCGCCGGTGACACCTTGTCAGAGACCACGCTTGGGAAGTCCTGATATGTCCCGGCCCAATTCTTGATCGGCGCATCCCCCCACTCTACCGAAGTCTGGTTCAGGCCCACCGTGCCCCATTTACGCAGGATGCTTAAATACAGCACACCATCCATGCGCAGGCTCAGCAGCGGGTTGCGCAGGACCTTACCCAGGGTGGACATCGCCCAGGCCGGCAGCGGGATGCGGAACCGGGCCAGCTTACCCGGCCGCTTCCCAAGCTCGCGCATTCGCGCCGGATCTGCCAAACGCACAGGCTGCGCGCCTGTCAGTACTAGCGCCTTGAGATTCTTACTGCCCATCACTGCCCCCAGACCGCTGCGCGCGGCCATCCGTCCATAATCGTGGCTGATCCCCGCGATCAAGGACTGCTTTTCGCCAGCTTCGCCAATGCAGGCCACGCCCGGCATGCGCTTCTCGCCGTGCCGCTCCCGCAAGATCGTCTCCGTCGCCATCGTGTCCAGGCCCCAAAGGTCCGCTGCGTCGCGTAGCTCGGGGCCGCCCGGTCCGATAAACAGATAAACCGGCTGATCGGCCGCGCCGCTGAAGAAGATCCCGTCGTAGCCGCATTTCTTGATCGACAACGAAAAATACCCGCCGCAGTTGGCGTCGCCCCAGGTCCCCGTCAACGGTGACTTGCCCACCGCCATCCAGCGGCCGCTGAACAGGCTTGGGGTGCCGGTCAGCAGCCCCGAGACGAAGCCCAAAATGTTCTCCGGCCCCATTGGGTCCGCCCCCGCCGGGATGCGTTCAAAAAGCAAATGCGCCGCCAGGCCAATACCCGACAGGTATTTTTTATATAACTCTTCAGGAATCGTTTCTTCGGTGAAGTCCCCCGTGCTCAGGTCCACCCAGAGCACCTTACCCATATAAGCCGTCATAAAGCCGTCCTCTGTACCATCTCATTCAAACGCCGCTTCCAGCAACACGAGCACCTCCGATTTTCCCCACGGCCAAGGGATTCACTACCGCCGCCGTTTTTTAGCCTTCTTTTTTCCAGTTATCCGGTCCAGCAACTTTATCCCTTTAATATTCGCCGGGTATGGAAAGGGACTACTTTCCCCATCTTTGAGGGCCTTCAAGCCAGCCAGCGCCTGCTGCGTTTCAATCTCCTCCAAGCGTTCCAAAACATCCCCGGCTCCTGTTTCCAGTACCTGCTGGTAAAGGGTTCTTGCCTTTTGCCTATCGGCAAAATCATGCTCCGCACAGGCCAAGGCCAGCGCACCCCTCCGGTTATCAGGCTGAGATTCGTAGGCCTGACGTAATGCTGTAAGCGCTTCCGAAACGCGCCCCACCAGCAAATAGTATTCGCCTTGCAAAACGAGATCCATGTTGCGCATCTGTCCAGAGATGACTTGCCTTCTAAAATCACTCAAATCCCGGGTTGTAAATCCCGCATCATTCATGATGTCATCAGAGAAAAAGAAGATGTCCTCGCTTATTTTCGTGTGTATTTCCTTTTTTGAATTCTCACTTGCTCCCAAAATAACCGAAGGAGAAAACAACCCGAATAATGCTTCAAGAGCCAATTTGTAAAACTCGACCGCCCCACACTTGGCGCACTTAACTCTTCGATTGATGAATAAACAACTCGAATCCCATTCACCGAAAGGGACATCCTGATTGAGAGAAAACAAGATATAGTCACACGGGAATCGCCTCACGCGTCCACAATTCAAGCATTCCAACAAAATGGACCGGCCATCC
>JAXHUD010000061.1:0-12971 GCA_034189815.1 Chloroflexota bacterium | reverse complement strand
GTTGTTGCAGGCGATAGAGGGTCAGGGCATCATTCATACTTCGGCGCCTTTCTATTGGCGATTTTGAGCGGAACGGTTGTGTGTGGCCGGATGATTCCGGGTTTTGTCCAATTTTATCATTATATTCTTATCCACATGTGACCCATAAGCATTATTACAATTAAACCTGGATAATTTCTGTTTCCGAAAGGGAAATGCGTTAACCAGTTGGGCGGAGCTGTCCTATTCTTCTTCCTGGTCAAGGAAATTGAGGTCGCAATCGATCTGAATCACTGCCGGACCACGATCGTTATCAAGAGTATTATGCGTGCCATCGCAGAGCGGAAAATTTTTAGATTGCCAGCACCGGCAGAGGGAAATCACCTCGCCTTTACGCATTTTCACGCGTGTACGAATGTGACCATGGGATTTGTAGGTGTTGGTATGGTGTTTAGGCATAATGAATGCATCCTTCAATATCGGGGCCTGGTTTGTTCCTAAGTTTACCTAAAGTGTTATGACAGCACAACGCTGCGCTTGGTCCTGGAATGGGCCTAGAATTGACACATTTTCGACCGAAAGGTAAGATTGATGCTGCTCATGGCAATGTTTGAATATGGGTACTATGGTATAATTGCGTCGATTAATTGGTAATGGATCCATTACCAATCTTGCTTAAATAAGGAGTTCCTGTTTGGCTTTTGCACCCCTGAATTGGCTTTGGGGATTATTTTCCCTCGATATTGGTATTGATCTGGGTACAGCGAACACCCTCATCAACGTCCGCGGTAAGGGCATTGTGATCAATGAACCTTCCTGGGTTGCGATTGAAAAACGCAGCCGCGAGCCGCTGGCAATCGGCGCTAAAGCCAAGGCGATGGTCGGGCGAACCCCGCCCAATGTGGTCGCACTGCGACCGCTGCGCGACGGTGTGATCTCAGAATATGATATCACTCAGGCCATGCTGGAATATTTCATTGGCAAGGCACACCAGCAAAGCATTGTTCCCCTCCCCAAACCGAGAGTCGTGGTCGGTATTCCCTCTGGGGCAACCGAAGTTGAAAAACGGGCTGTTTTTGATGCTGCTATGGCAGCAGGCGCTCGGGAGGTTTATCTCGTCCACGAGCCGTCAGCGGCCGCCATTGGCGCTGGTCTACCGGTCAACGAGGTGCAGGGCACCATGGTCGTCGATATCGGCGGGGGGACCACGGAAGTGGCTGCCATTTCGATGGGCGGCATTGTGGTTTCCCGTTCGCTGCGGGTCGCTGGTGATGAACTTGACCAGGATATTATTAATTACATTCGTAATAAATATAATCTTTTCATCGGTGAGCGGATGGCCGAACGGGTAAAAATTGCGATCGGCTCAGCCTATCCGCTTAAGGAAGAGCTAACGATTGATGTTCGGGGCCGCAACCTTGTAACTGGTTTACCGGAAGCAATCGAGGTCTCCTCGGTGGAAATCCGGGAAGCGATCTCCAGTTCGGTCGCCGTCATTGTGAAGACCATTCGCGATGCGCTGGATGAGGCGCCGCCGGAGATCCTGGCGGATTTACTGGACAGCGGCATCTGCCTGGCGGGGGGCAGCTCACAATTGAAGAACCTGGGAGAGCGGCTTTCGAATGATTTACAGGTGCGGGTCTGGGTGGCTGAGGATCCCATGACGTGTGTGGCACGGGGGTGCGGTCTTATCTTGGAAAATATTGACGAATTCTCGAGTTTTCTGGTTAGCGTAGAGAGAGAACCTGCAAAACGGACTTTATCCTAATCCTTGACTTCTCTTTGTACATCGCCTATAGTACGGTCTTTGAACGGTTTTTGATCCCAGGATCGTTTGCGTATGAAATTCTTAAACGCTAAAAACATTCAAACCATCGTGATCGTCGCTGTTGTCGCCGGGGTGCTGTTCCTGGCGTTAAGCGGCTACCTAACACCTGTATTTAACCTCACCCTGAACCCTCTGGTGTCCTTTCAATCCTGGCTGTCTGTACGGTACCTTTCCGCAAGGGATTTCCTGACTGCGCCTCAGGACGTGACTCAGCTACGGGAACGGAACGCCGTGCTCGAATCACAGGTCACCCAGCTACAGACGCAGCTGATCGAAATGGAGGAACGTTTGGGCGAGGCCCAGGTATGTTTCGCATTGCTCGATTTCGGACGGACCAACCCGCAATATGAGTATCTGGCCGCGACAGTAATCGGCCGTGAGATCAGTCCCTTCCTGCAGTACATTATCATCGATAAGGGCTCAGAAGACGGCATTCAATATGGCATGCCGGTGGTGACCCAGCAAGGGCTGGTCGGACACGTTGACGCCGTGATTGCGGCCGCCTCCCGGATCAAGTTAATTACCGACTCGACATCGGTGGTGAATATTCGCCTGCAATCGGCGGAGGTGGAAGCCCAGCTGAACGGTTCGCTGACGGGTGACTTGTCATTGGATATGATCCCTCTGGATGCAGCCGTAGAACCCGGTGACGTGGTCCTAACGTCGGGCCTGGGCGGTAACTATCCGCCCAATGTCTTCGTCGGCCAGGTGCTCACAGTGCAAACCCGGGAAAATGCGCTTTTCCAGACAGCCACGGTGCAGCCCATCGTGGATTTCAACACACTTAGCGCCGTGTTGGTCGTATCCAATTTCGAAGCAGTCGATATTTCCCCGCTGATTCCGGAGTAATTAATTTGATCGCCCACCTTGTGTGTGCACTATTGCTTGTGGTACTTTATATCTTACAGACCACGATCTTCTCGCAGACCTTATTGGTTAACGGGACGGCGGACCTGATCCTTTTGTTCCTCGCCGCCTGGTCTCTGAGGGAAGAAGTCAAGAACAGCTGGCTTTGGGCTGGGATCGCCGGGTTGTTGATCAGCCTGGTATCGGCCATGCCGATGTACGCCCCGCTGATTGGTTATTTGGGCGTCGTGGGCATTTCCAGGCTGCTGCAGCGCCGGGTCTGGCAGGCGCCGATTTTAGCCATGTTTATTGTAACTTTTTTGGGCTCTATTTTCCAGCAAGCCTTTTATGTCATCATCCTGCAAATCAATGGCGCGCCGATCTCCTGGGGACAGAGTTTGGACGCTGTGATTTTGCCAAGTGTTTTGTTGAATTTGATGATCGCACTGCCGATGTATTTATTGGTAAATGACATCGTCGGTCGGATCTTTCCAATGGAGGTGGAAGCATGAAGTCTTTCCCCCAAAATGAAAATAAGAAGTTTGATCCCTGGCGCTATCTGGTGATCTATATCCTGATAGGCGTGGTGTTTGGATATTACCTGCTGCGCTTGTTTGATATTCAGATCCTGCAGGGCCCTGAATATATCGCCCAGGCGGATGAAAATCGCACAAAGGTGATCTACGATCCCGCCGTTCGGGGTACGATCTACGACCGGAACGGGGTTGTGCTTGCGCGCAATGTGCCTTCCTACAACGTGGTTGTGATCCCGGGGTATTTACCTGATGATGATGGTGATGTTCAGAACATTTTCCGCGAGCTATCCGAATTGATCGATCTCCCGGTGACCCAAGGTGATACCGATGAAGAAACGGTACGGAATTTTACGCCGTGTTTTTCGGACATTGGTATCTCCGAGATGGTCTACATTGCCACCACAAACTGGCCTTATGAGGCAACGCCGCTGAAGTGCAATGTTTCGGACGAAGTCGCTATGACGGTGATGGAGAAGCGCGAAGATTGGCCGGGGATTGATGTGGAAATTGAGCCGGTCCGTCAATATCCGACCGGTAATCTGACCTCTGAGTTGATCGGTTTCCTCGGGCCTATTCCGGCTGGTTTGGAAGATTACTATGTGGAACAAGGCTTTGTCGCCAACCGAGATAAAATCGGTTACGCCGGCATTGAACAGTCAATGAATGACCTGCTCGCAGGGACAAATGGCATCCGCACGGTTGAGGTTGATGTCGTTGGCGAGGTGATGCGTAACCTGGAAGAGCCCATTGACCCCATCCCGGGCAGTGATCTGTACTTAACGATTGATGCCCGGCTGCAGGCCGTCGCCCGCGAAGCCCTGATCACCCAGATGGACGAACTCAATTTTTACAAGGGATTTATGGCCGTGAACAGCGGCGTGGTTATCGCCCTTGACCCTCAAACAGGTGAAGTGCTGGCGATGGTCTCCTATCCCAATATCGAGAACAACCGTATGGAGCGGCTGATCCCAGGGTATTACTATCAACAATTGGCCGCTGATCCTCAGCGTCCGCTGTTTAATCAGGCGATTTCATCCGAACTGCCACCCGGCTCCGTCTATAAAATGGCGCCCGCCCTGGGTATTCTTAACGAAGGCGTCGTGACGCCGGAATATGAGATTAACGATCCCGGATTGATCACAATCACCGAGAAATATTACGAAAACGACCCAGGCTTCCCGCGCCAATATGTTTGCTGGAAGGACGACGGCCACGGGATGGTCAACTTTATGTGGGGCGTGGCCTATTCCTGCGACGTGTATTGGTATAAGGTCGGCGGCGGTTACCAGGACGAGGTCCCGGGTAACGGTCTCGGGATTTGGCGGATGGCTGAGTATGCCAAAGCAATTGGTTATGGGACTGTCTCTGGTATTGAGCTGCCCGGTGAGACGGATGGCCTCGTGCCGGACCCCACCTGGAAGCGTATTACCCAGGGTGAGAACTGGTCTGTCGGGGATACCTATATTGCCACCATGGGACAGGGTTACGTTTTGGCAACGCCGCTTCAGGTGGTCAACTCCATCGCGACGATCAGTAACGGCGGCCGGTTGATGGAAGTAACCTTGATCGACAAGATCACCGAACCGGACGGTACTTTGATTGAAGAGAACGAACCGGTTGTGCGTTGGGATATCACCAAGGATCCCGTCATCAATGTTTATAACGACAATCAGACGACGGGTGAGATGAAAACTGTAGAGCCCTGGGTGGTACAGCTCGCCAACGAGGCGATGCGGTTGGTGGTTACCGATGGTACGGCGGATGACCAGTTTGCTGGAGACCCCTATAATTCAGGTGGTAAGACTGGCACCGCGGAATATTGTGACGATGTGGCGCAGGAAAAGGGGATTTGTAAGCCGGAAGCCTGGCCGGCGCATGCCTGGTATGTGGGCTTTGCGCCCTGGGATAATCCCGAGATCGCCGTCGTTGCCTTTGTCTATAACGGCGATGAGGGGTCAACCGTTTCAGCGCCCATTGTGCGGAAGGTGATTGACGCCTATTTCGAGATGAAGGCTGCTGATACGGCAACAGAACCCTGATTTTGACATTCCATAAGCAGGTTATTGTATAATTCAGGACATGATACTGAATTGTCATTCACGCGATCGCAATACTTGGCTGGCACAAGATGGAAATTAAAGGGACCAAGGATGGCATTCTGGTCAACCTGGAAGACCAGGATTGGCTGGATGCAAAGGGCGAGTTGATCGAACAGATCGCATCCCGGCAGGATTTTTTCCAAGGTGCGCAGCTTGTGCTGGACGTGGGGAATAACGTCCTCAGGGCAAAGGAACTGGGCCGACTCCGGGATATGCTTTCGGAAAAAGGCGTGGCGCTTTCAGCGATTATCAGCCGTTCCATCGTCACTCGCGAGACGGCGCAACTCCTCGGATTGAAAGCGAAACTGATCAAACCGCCGGAGAAGCCGACCAAAAAGATGAAACCGCTGGATACGGTCCTGGCCGGTGAAGCCGCCGTGATGATTCATCGCACGATGCGCTCGGGATTCAAGGTGGCTTACCAGGGCCATGTGGTCGTATTAGGCGATGTGAACCCCGGTGCGGAAATAGTCGCCTCGGGCTGCGTGGTGGTTTGGGGAAGGCTGCGCGGCACGGTTCACGCCGGCGCTGAAGGCGATGAGAGCGCTGTGATCTGCGCCCTGGACCTCTCACCCATGCAGCTTCGGATTGCCTCGCACGTGGCTACAGCGCCGCAGGATAATGAAAAGCCGCAGCCCGAAGTGGCTAGCGTCAAAAACGATCAAATCATTGCAGAACCATGGCAGTTATAAAACAAGGAGAAAAATGAACGGAAGAGTAGTGACCGTCACGTCTGGTAAAGGCGGCGTCGGCAAAACAACGACGACCGCCAATCTGGGAATGGCCCTGGCATCAATGGGGAACAAGGTCGTTTGTATTGACGCGGATATTGGGTTGCGCAACCTGGATGTCGTGATGGGTCTGGAAAATCGGATCGTTTACGACCTGGTCGATGCTGTGGAAGGTCGGTGCAGAGTCACCCAGGCAATGATCCGGGATAAACGCTATGAGACCCTGTATCTGATCCCTGCCGCACAGACTCGGGACAAGAACGCCGTTTCTCCCAGCGACATGATCCGGTTATGCGATACGCTGCGAGAGGAGATGGATTGGATCATCATTGACTCACCGGCAGGCATTGAGCGCGGCTTCCGTAACGCTTTGGCGCCGGCAGACGAGGTCCTGGTAATCACCAACCCGGAGGTTTCCGCTGTTCGGGACGCTGATCGCATTATCGGTCTAGTGGAAGCGGAGGAAAAAGGCCCGGTGAAATTGATTATCAACCGGATCAACCCCGCGATGGTCAAGCGGGGCGATATGATTTCAGCGGAGGACGTCGTTGAACTCTTGGCGATTCACCTGATCGGGATTGTGCCGGAGGATGAAACGGTCCTGGTGAGCACCAACCATGGGCAGCCGGTGGTAATGAATGAGAAAAGCCAGGCCGGTTACGCATTTTTAAATATTGCCAAACGTCTGAACGGGGAAGATGTCCCCTGGATGGAATTGGATGAAAAAAACGGTTTCTTTAATCGCCTGGGAAAATTAATTTCCGGAGGAAGTTAATATGGCATCATTGATCGATCGGCTAATCGGAAGAAACACATCGAGCGCGGATGCTGCGAAGGAGCGGCTGCATTTGGTCCTGATCCATGACCGGACAGACCTCAGTCCGGAAGACCTGCGCACAATGAAAGACCGTTTGATTGATGTGATTTCGGACTACGTCAAAATTGACGCTGGCGAAACCGAAATTCAAATCAAGGCAAATGGACGCGAGCAAACACTTATCGCAAACATCCCGCTGAGAAACCCGCGGTCCCGATAATTGAGCTAGACGTATAAACGATGAAAAATTATAGAAACATCTGGCAGAAATTCGATTTCTGGCTCTTCGGCGCGGTGCTGATCCTTTCAATTTTTGGGATCGCATTGATCCAGAGTTCCATCGCGGGCGATGCAGAACTGCTGGATCATCCGCAGCGCCAGGCTACATTCCTGGGGATCAGTCTGGTGGTGTTGTTTGTGGTGGCCGCGCTGGATTATAACTATTGGATCACGCTGATCCAGCCGATGTACCTGGTGACGTTGGGGTTCCTGCTTTTCGTTCGGACAGCCGAGGCGCGCTTCGGCGCCGTCCGGTGGCTTGAGGTCGGTTCGATCCTCATTCAGCCAGCTGAGCTGGCAAAAGTTGTCATTATCCTAAGTCTGGCAAATTTCTTCGCGAACAACTACAAAGATGCCCATAAACCGGCCACGATCCTGCGGAGTGCCTTGTTAGTGGGTGGTCTGGTTATCTGGATCTTCCTGCAGCCCAACCTCAGTACAACGATTGTTCTGTTGGTTATCTGGGCGTCGATATTATGGATCACGGGCATCCGGATCAAATTAATCCTGGTTGCCGTGGGGATTGTGTTGGTAGTTTTGCTGATCGGCGCAGCGACGGGCTTTTCATTCCTGGCGGATTATCAGAAGAACCGCATCACCAACTTCCTCTTCCCAGACCCGGAAGCGAGTTATGGGGAGACCTATAACGTTGACCAGGCCTTGATTACTATTGGCACCGGTGGCTGGTTCGGCCAGGGATACACACAGGCTTCGCAGGTGCAGCTGAGGTTCATGATGGTACGTCATACGGACTTTATTTTTTCCGTACTGGCCGCCGAGTTCGGTTTTGTCGGAGCGGCAATTGTCATCCTGCTGTTGATTTTCATTGTCGTCCGTTGTCTCCGGATCGCGCAGCATGCCACGAATATATTTGGCTCTTTGATTGCGTATGGCTTTGGTATCTTGATCTTCTTCCAAACACTGGTGAATATCGGCGTGAATCTGAACGTCCTCCCGGTGACGGGGCTGACGCTGCCTTTCGTCAGTTATGGCGGCAGCTCACTGCTTTCGCTGATGCTGGGTATCGGCATGGTAGAAAGTGTGGCGATGCATTCTGACTGAATCGATCCGTAGAATTCTCGTAATCAAATCCCCCTGGCTCAATTAATTAAAATTACTGCGCTCCTCCCGGTCTGTCAAAGGGTTGGATCAGTAGAATCGGCAGGCTTGATTCTTGCAGACAGCGTTGGATGATCCCCTTTTTACCTGGACTATCGAGGTTAGGCAGGATCAGCAGCCCGGTCTTGACGCCTTCGATGATCTGCAGGAAACGCCCAATTCGCTGTGGTTTATAGCTCTGGATCGAGATATTGATCCTTTTTCTCTTTGCCCATTCACTCACCTTGCCATGCTGTTTCTGAAAGACCTCAGGTTCTGAATCGTCCATCAGGATTACCAGCGTTTCACCCGAATCGAGCAGGTCGCATCCGGTTTTCAGACCGATCCACCCCAGGGGGGAATCGTCATAAAGTGTGATCAGGGGATAGCCCAAGCGGTTTTCCGCCTCCAGCAGCAGCAGCGATTTGCCTTGCTTTTCGATCAATCCCTGGGTGGTGGACCCCAACCGCCGGCGCAGAACAGGGTTCGTTCCAGCTTTCCCGACGATCAGCAGATCGCAGGATTCCGATTCCTCACGAATGATCTCCAGTACCTTGCCGCGCCGGACTGAGATGGAGCCTTCCAGCATGGTCTGATTGATAATGCGATGGAAGGTGCGTACCACGGCCCGTGACTGGATCGCAATGCTGCGCGTGATTTTTTGATGTGAAATCTCATGTACTACGGCTGTATAGCCGCCCACCTCCTGCCCGAAGGGCGTTCGAGCCAGGTCAAGTAAGATGCTGTCTTCAACGTAGACTCCGATCAGTTCGGCCTGGTAATGCCGTGCCAGGTCGACCGCTGCGTTTAACGCTGCGTAACTGTGAGGAGAACTATCGAGGGAGACCAGAATCCGCTCGACACAAATCGGCTCAAGTTGGTCATTCACGCTTCTCATCCTTTGACTTGCCAAATTCTGTCAAGGTCTTCGCCATCTTTTCCAGACGGTCTTTGACACGGGCGTTGATGGACCCGTCCGGATAGCCGCCGCTGTCTGTCCGTTCGCCGGCTTCAATCCCGGTCAGGATGGAAATCCCTTCGTCAACATCAGCCACTGGATAGATATGGAATTTGCCTTTTCTAACGGCATCCCGCACGTCTTTCCGCAGCATAAGATGTTTGACGTTCGCTTTAGGGATCAAAACCCCCTGGTCACCGGTCAGGCCGCGTGCCTTGCAGATATTGAAGAAGCCTTCGATCTTTTGGTTCACGCCGCCAATGGCCTGCACCTCACCCTTCTGATTAACCGAACCGGTGACGGCCAGGCTCTGTTTCAGGGGTGCCCGGGCGATGGCGCTTAGGAGGGCGTACAGCTCAGTTGAAGAGGCGCTGTCGCCATCCACACCGCCATAGGACTGCTCAAAGACCAGGCTGGCTGAAAGGCTCAGAGGAATATTTTCAGCATAGCGGCCGCGCAGGAAACCAGCCAGGATCAATACACCTTTGGAATGGATCGGCCCGCTGAGATCCACTTCCCGTTCGATATTGAGCACCTGACCCTTACCAAGGCTGACCTGGGCTGTGATCCGGGAGGGCTTACCGAACATGAAATGCCCTAGTGTATAGACAGACAAACCGTTGATCTGGCCGATGGCCTTGCCTTCGGTGCTGATCAGATTGATGTCCCTGAGGATGGATTCCTGCATTTTTTCACGCAGCCGGTCGGCCCGGGCGATTTTGTTATCGATTGCTTTTTGAACGTGCTTTTCAGTCACTGTTTTCCGGCGGGACTTTTTTGCCCAATAATCGGATTCAACGATGAGCTCGTTCAAATCCTGCAGGCGGGTGTTGAGGCGCTTGGTATCGCTGACCTGCCGAGCGCTTTCCTCAATCATCCGGGCGACAGCTTTATTGGAGAAGGGACGGGTTTCATTTCTCTTGACGGATGTTGCGATTAATTGGGCATACAGTGCCTGGTTTGCGTCGTCCCACTCAATCTCTGATTCGAAATCCGCTTCCACTTTGAAAAGTTCTGAGAACTCCGGGTCATGCTGAACCAGCAGGTAGTACAGCATCCGGTCACCAATCAGGGCAATTTTCAGGTTGAGGGGGATTGGGGCCGGTTTGAGCGAGACTGTGCTGATCAGACTGAGCGCCTGTCCAATGGATTCAATTTCAATTTCACCGGATTGCAGAGCGCGTTTGAGGCCTTCCCATGAATAGGATTGCGTCAATAGTTTACGTGCGTCCAGGATGAGGTAGCCGCCGTTGGCCTTATGCAACGCGCCGGCTTTGACCATCCGGAAGTCGGTCATCAGCGTACCCATCTGGGCGTAATGTTCTACCCGACCGATCAGATTGGGGTAGGTGGGGTTGTCTTCAAATAGTACCGGCGCACCTTCGAGATCGCTGTTATCCACGATCAGGTTGGCCTTGAACATATCCATCAGCGCTGATTCACCCCCGCCGCGTTGTCCGATGACGTCCAAGAAACTATTTGCTTCGCCGTCGTTGGCGGGCAAAAAGATGTTCGCATTCTCAACAACCTGTTCCTGAATTTTGGAGATATGCTGAACGATCTTTTCATAATCCTGGTATTTCTCTTTGAGCTCGTTGATCAAGCCGCCGATAGCGAAATTGGCCATCTCTTTGTTTAGGTCTTTGATTTCTTCCTTGGCATCCCGTTGCCAGTTGGGCACCTGTTGGAGGATTTTTTGCAGGTCTTCCTGAACTGCTTCAATCTTTTCCTTGATCTGATCGCGCGTTTCCTTATCCAGGGCGTTGATTTCCTCCGGGGACATGACCCCATCCTCGTCAGTTGGCGCAAAGGCGATGCCCGACGGTGTTTTGATCATTGCCAGGTCTTGCGCTTCGGTTTTTTCTTGCAATTCGTCAAATAAATCGGATTGCTTCTCCTTGAAGGAGTCGAAGATAGTTTGACGCCGGTTCTGATATTCTTCAGACTCAAAGGCCGCGGAGAGCGCTGTCTTCATCTCATCGATCAGATCATTGATATCCTTCTGATATTCAGAGCCTTTACCGGCGGGTAATTCAATAACATCGGGTCGGTCGGGATTTTCAAAGTCGTTGATATAAACCCAGTCTGGTGGTGTGGGGTCATCTTTGGCTTTCTTTTCGAAAAATTGCTTGACGATTTCGCGCTTCCCCATGCCTGTCGGGCCGAGGACAAAAATATTGTAACCCGGGTGGATGATATTCATACCAAAGTCAATCGCACTGGCGGCTCGTTCCTGGCCAACGCTGTTGACCTCATCCTTGATCTCTGATGTGGTCTCAAAACCAAGACTGTCAGGATCACATTGTCGGTATAAAGATTCTGCTTTGAGTTCCCGGGATTCAGGCATATATTGCCTCCTTAGAAGCGCGGTGAATTAATGAATTCAATTAAATATTACCTAATGACATGGAAAAATAATAAATTAATCGATCTTTCAATGGCTAAAGAAGGCGTAAACTCGGAAATTCAACAAAAACCCCTTGATAGTTTAGAGGGACTTTGGTAAAATATAGCCCACGTTCGAGTAGTGGGGGTTCGTCTAACGGCAGGACAGCAGACTCTGAATCTGTATATGGAGGTTCGAATCCTTCACCCCCAGCCTGAAGCCCGGTTCGCCGGGCTTTTTTATTGCAAATTTCCATAGCTGGTCAGAGAGCCGCCAACGGTGCAACCCCCCTGGGGCTTTTTATATTCCCCATGCACGATCGTGGCTTAGCGGCTTTCCTGACGCCTCGAGAGGCGTCCCAGCCTGCTGACTGCGTCCAACCTGCGGTCTTGCGTTGATTCCGGCGCCTTCTTTTGCCGTTTTCAGGTATGCTTCCGTTATAATGAGGACACTTTACAAGAAACAGGCAATGACCTTTTGGGGTCGGAGGCACTGAATGAAAAAGACCTATCTTTACATCACCGTTTTCTTTTCAGGCATGGCTGCACTAGGCGTTGAGATGTCGGCCTCACGTTTGCTGGGCAATGTTTACGGCAGCAGCAACCTGGTTTGGGCCGTGATCATCGGTCTGATCCTGATCTATCTCACCCTGGGCTATTGGCTTGGCGGGAGATTGGCCGATCGTTCACCGAACCCCAGGACCTTTTACCGAATCCTGATCTGGGCCGGCCTGACGATCGGGTTGGTGCCGATGATTGCCCGGCCGTTCCTGCGCATTTCGGCGAACGCCTTCGATCAGCTCCAGGTGCCGATCCTGGCTGGGGTCTTTGTGGCTGTCCTGGTCCTCTTCATCGTGCCGATTACACTGTTGGGCATGGTGTCTCCCTTTGCCCTGAAACTCGTTTTGCAGGATGCCAATGAGGCAGGGAAGGAGTCAGGTCGGATCTCGGCCATCTCAACCCTTGGTTCCTTCATCGGAACGCTTTTACCTGTGATGGTCCTGACGCCGCTGATTGGCACCTATCGAACCTTTTTGTTTTTCAGTACCCTGCTGATGCTCATTGCTACATTGGGTTTTTTGATTTATGTTAATTTTAGATCCTGGCTGCGTTACAGCTGGATGCCTGTGGTTTTACTGTTGCTCTGGGTGTTTGGCGCGCGCGGCGCGGATAAGACCACTGAGGGCATGATCTACGAGACCGAATCGGCCTATAACTACATCCAGGTGTTGGAAGTGGATGAATACCGCTACCTGCGTTTAAACGAAGGGCAGGGGATGCACTCCGTTTATCATCCGACAGAACTGAATTATTATGGACCCTGGTCGCAAGTGCTGGTGGCACCCTTCTTCAATGCTGCGCCGCATACGTTGGATGATGTGGAGTCGATGGTCATTGTTGGTCTGGCAGCCGGG
>JAXHUD010000060.1:0-12971 GCA_034189815.1 Chloroflexota bacterium | reverse complement strand
CGCGTGGTTGGCGCACGCGAACATAATTTAAAAAATATTACCGTTGAAATTCCTCGGGACAAGCTGGTGGTGATCACTGGCCTGTCCGGCTCGGGCAAGAGTTCTTTGGCGTTCGACACAATCTTCGCCGAAGGCCAGCGGCGCTATGTGGAATCTCTTTCCGCTTACGCCCGCCAGTTCCTGGGTCAGATGAACAAGCCCGATGTGGACACCATCGAAGGACTCTCCCCCGCCGTTTCCATTGACCAGAAGGCTACCTCCCGCAACCCGCGCTCCACCGTCGGGACGGTGACCGAGGTCTACGACTACCTGCGCCTGCTTTATGCCCGGGTGGGGATCCCCCACTGCCCAATCTGCGGGCGGGTGGTCCAGAAGCAATCGGCCCAGGAGATCGTCGAAGATATCGAGGCCCTTCCAGCGAACAGCCGACTGCAGATCCTTTCTCCCCTCGTGCGGGAGCGAAAAGGCACCTACCAGGCCGTCTTCGAGGAAATCCGCAAGGCCGGTTTCGTGCGCGTCCGGGTAGATGGCGAGACCCACACCCTGGATGAAGAATTCGACCTGGACCGTTATAAAAACCACACCATCGAAGCCGTGGTGGACCGGGTGATTCTGCATGAGCACGAAAGCAAGGAGGACGCCCAGGTGGCCCGCTCACGGCTGACGGACTCGGTTGAGACCGCACTGAAATTTGGCGACGGTTACGTCACCGTGCAGTTGCTCTCCGATGAAGACCCCCGCGATATCCAATTTTCGGAACATCTCGCCTGCCCGGAACACGGCAGTGTGATCACGGAAATTGAACCACGCACTTTTTCCTTCAACACGCCGCACGGCGCCTGCCCCACCTGCCAGGGCCTGGGCAGCCGGCAAGAAATTGACCCGGACCGGCTGATGCCGAATCGCAACAAATCCCTCGTGGATGGCGCGATCATCGATTACGGCTGGAACGGCCCCAAGCAAGACGGCGGCTACTACTGGCAAATGCTGGAAGCCGTTGCCAGGGAATACGACATTGACCTGGAAACCCCGGTCAACACCATTCCCGACGAAAAACTCGACAAGATCCTCTATGGCACCGGCGACAAAGAGCTGACAATCAAGTATGAGGGACGCAACGGGCGCAAGAGCACCTTCAAGGCTGCTTTTGAGGGCGTCGTGAACAACATCGAACGCCGCTATCGTGAGACCAACTCGGAGCACAAACGACGCCAGATCCAAGAATATATGAGCGATCACGCCTGCCCTACCTGCGGAGGTGACCGTCTGCGGACCGAGGCGCTGGCCGTGACGATTGGCGGTAAGAACATCGTCGAGATCACCCGCTTGCCCGTCCGCAAATCCCTGGCCTGGATCGAGTCATTATCCTCCGATGAGTCCCCTTTCACCCAACGTGACCGACTGATCGGTGAACGGATTCTCAAAGAGATCGACGCGCGGCTGGGCTTCCTCGTGAACGTCGGCCTGGACTACCTCACCCTGCAGCGCTCGGCCGGGTCGCTTTCCGGCGGCGAGGCCCAGCGCATCCGCCTGGCTACACAGATCGGGTCACGCCTGATGGGCGTGCTTTACGTGCTGGACGAACCCTCTATCGGCCTGCATCCCCGCGACAACGACCGTCTGCTGGTCACCCTGGAAGGCATGCGCGACCTGGGGAACACCGTGTTGGTGGTGGAGCATGACGAAGAAACCATCCGCCGGGCGGACTGGGTCGTTGACCTGGGCCCCGGCGCAGGCGACCTCGGCGGCGAAGTGGTGGCCGAGGGGCCGCCCGGTGATATCATCAAAAATAAGAAATCACTGACCGGCGCATACCTCTCCGGCCGCAAGTACGTGCCTGTGCCGGAAGAACGCCGGGATGGCACCGGGCAGCACCTGGTGCTGAAGGGCGCCCGCGAGAATAACCTCAAGGATATCACCCTTGATATCCCCCTGGGGAAATTTGTTTGCATTACCGGCGTCTCCGGCTCAGGGAAATCCTCCCTGCTGATCGACACACTTTATCGCCAGTTGGCCCGTGAGCTGCACGGCGCTCGCACCTTCCCGGGCGATTTTGATTCGATCGAAGGCGAGGAACATATCGACAAGATCATCAACATCGACCAGTCCCCCATCGGGCGCACGCCGCGTTCCAACCCCGGCACCTACACCGGCGTGTTCGACTACGTGCGGGACCTGTATGCCGAACTGCCTGAGAGCAAGATGCGGGGTTATAAGAAGGGCCGCTTCAGCTTCAACGTGAAGGGTGGCCGCTGCGAGGCCTGCGCCGGACAGGGACAGCTCAAGATTGAAATGCAGTTCCTGCCGGATATTTACGTGCCATGCGATGTCTGCCACGGCGCACGCTATAACCGTGAGACGCTCCAGATCCGCTTCAAAGGTAAGACCATCGCCGATGTATTGGATATGACCATCGACACGGCGGCCGAGTTCTTCGACGCTTTCCCCAGGATCACCCGCCGGTTGCAAACGCTGCAGGATGTCGGCCTGGGCTACATCCGCCTGGGTCAATCTGCAACCACGCTCTCCGGTGGCGAAGCGCAGCGGGTCAAACTCTCCAAAGAGCTCTCGCGCCGCTCCACCGGCAGCACGCTCTATGTGCTGGATGAGCCCTCGGTTGGGCTCCATGCGGCTGACGTCCACCGCCTGATTGAGGTGCTTCAGCGTCTGGTGGATGAAGGCAATACCGTCGTCATCATCGAACACAACCTGGACATCATCAAGGTCTCGGATTGGATCATCGACCTGGGCCCCGAAGGCGGCGACGCTGGAGGCGAGATCATCGCTCAGGGTACCCCCGAAGCGCTCTGCACCATGTCCCAATCGTACACGGGGCAATTTATGAAGCAGATTTTGGATTGTCAGAAATCATCTTCCTAGGTAAAATCAAGCGGATTTGGGCTGTCTGATAAAACCACGGCCCAAAGCGGGTCATTTAATTGACATTAGGATAGACTCGACCACATTTTGATTATCGGTTAAAATGTAGCCACCAAGAAATGACGGCAGGGGGCAGTCCGGCGCGGTTCGGCCGGGTTGATCCGACTTGAAAAGGAAATCTTATGCGCAATAAAAAAACGAAGAACGTTATCTCTTCATATCGTAAAAAACGGAAAACAGGCCCGTATCTCATCGGCGGTATTGCCATCCTGCTCGCTGTGGCGGGCATCGTCCTGCTGATCGTCTACCTGACCGGTGGCGGCGGTGGGATCTCGCTCTTCAGCACCAAGACCCCGACCCCGACCGATACACCCACGCCCACACCCGTGACCCCGACATCCACGCCCACCATGACGGCCACCGTCACCATGACGCCGACCATCACCCCCACGGCAACCGCCTCCGGACCCTTCGAATACCAGGTGCAGGAAGAAGACAACTGCACAAGTATAGCCGAACAATTCGAAGTGGACATCGAAGTGTTGCTCGTATTGAACGACCTGGGCAGCAATTGCTTCATCATCCCGGGCGATACAATCCTGATCCCGGCGCCTGGTTCTGAGCTGCCAACGGAAACGCCGCTGCCCAGCGACATCGCCCCCGGCACTCGGATTCCTTATCGGGTGAGAGCCAACGACAATCTCTATAACCTGGCCGAACGGTTCAACAGCACGATTGAACGGATCATGGAAGAGACCAACCGCTATCGCCGTGAAAACGACCTGGATGAGATGGAAGACGAAACCGATCTCTACGTTGGCGATACCATCATTATCCCGGTCAACATCGTCACACCGGCGCCGACGGCCACATCGACGGCCACCCCCAGCCCCACAGTGACGCCCTGACCCTGGGAAAAACCGAAACTGGTATTTGAACAAGTAAGTTACATCATGACATTTTATTCGACGATCTCCCCTGGCTTTTCAGGTCGTGGAGGTCGTCGAATAGTATATATCGCCTGAAATTCGTTTACGCAGGAAACGTGCAAAACCGACCCTCATCATAATTACATCTGGACTCCAACCATGAAATTAAAAATCCGTCATGTCATCCTTTTGCTGGTGGCGCTGCTGGAACTGATCGTCCTGCTGGTTTTTCAGATTCGCCAGGTTAACGTCCAGGCGGATTTGCTAAGCCCTGCTGAAGGAGAGGAAACCGGCATTTACGGCCCCTTGCGACTCCAATTCCACCAGCCCATGGACCAGGCTTCCGTTGAGGCCCACTTTTCCCTCACGCCAACCGCCCCGGGCCGGTTTGAATGGGAAGAAGAGACGCTCCTGTTTTTCCCCGAGATACCGCTCGCCCCTAAACAAACCTACACCCTCACCCTCTCGGCAGGCGCCGAATCGGAAAACGGGCGGGAAGTAAACGACGCCCTGAGCTGGACCTTCACCGTACGCAGCCCGGACATCCTTTACCTAAGCCTGGCGGAAAGCGGCGGTGACCTTTGGGTGTGGGACACAACCGAGCAAGCCGCACATCAACTGACCGAGACCAGGGGCAGTGTGATTGATTTCGACCCCAGCCGGACGGGGGAAGCGGTCGTTTACGCGGCGTTGAATTCGGATGGCGGCAGTGACCTTTGGACCGTGGATCGCAACGGCGAAGCGAAGTCGATGACCCTGGACTGCGGTCCGGACTACTGCACCCAGCCCGTATGGTCCCCTGATGATGACTGGGTCGCCTACACCAGGGAAACTTATGATGCCGCGACCGGGTCACACCAGGGTTCCAGAATCTGGGCCCTCAACATGGAAACCGGGGACAGCAACCCGCTTTATCAGAGCGAGGACGCCGCCGGCCACTCGCCTTCCTTCTCGCCGGACGGCGAGCGGCTGGCGAGCTTCGACCTGACCCAAAACGGGATCCGCATTCTGGACCTGGCGACGTCGCAGGAGTCCATCATCCCCACCTCGCTCCAGGACCTGGGCGATTGGTCAGCGGACGGCAACCGCTACCTCTTTACTAATTTGATTCCCTCAGTATTAGAATCCGAGTCGACGCTATATATCGCGGACCTGGAAACCCAATCCATTCAAGAGGCCCTGGGCGGTGATGTGGAAGGGACCACCTTCAGCCAGCCGAGGTGGGCTCCGGACGGTGAATGGGTCGCCGTCGCACTGCGTCCGACCAACTCAGCCGCCAATCGGTCGCTCTGGGTCCTTAGGATTGATGGAAGCGAAGCGATCTCGGTTGAAAATGACGGCACGGCGGATGCCTCTTCCTATCGCTGGGGTCCCTGGGGCAAACAACTGGTATACCAGACCTATCGATCGGGTGACCCAACCTCTCCTTCTGCCATCTGGCTTTGGGATTGGAACTCAAGAGAATCTATTTTGCTGACTGGCGGCGCTGCGAGGCCGATTTGGCTACCCTGAACGCCCTCCAGGGGGAATTCGTGAGTTTTTGATAGACTTCATCGGCTAGGATTAGGGCATTGGATCGATGAAGACCGTTCAAAAGGACGCAAACACAATGAAGAACCTGCAATGCCCCAAATGCCACTCAACCGATATCGTCCGCCTGCCGGGCAGTTTTGACCCCCCGGCATCACTCAGCGGCGCCAGGCCCCCCTCCAATTTCAAAACGATCAAAGTCACCCGTTACTGCTGCGCCAACTGCGGCTTTACAGAGATTTGGGTGGATAAGCCCGAAGATTTGAATGATATATTGAAGAAGTATGGCTTTTAGGTAGAGGACACCAATTTATAACTGTACGACCGATGCTATTAATCCCACCTGGCTGAGATAAAGAAACTCCGGGAATTTTGAAAATTCCCGGAGTTTTTAAGTAAATCCAATCGTTAGACCGCGTTACACCACGATGTTCACCAGCCGACCTGGGACGTAGATCACCTTTTTGGGCGTCTTGCCCTCCAGGAAGCTGGCCACATTCTCGCTCTCCAGCGAGGCGGCTTTGGCCTCGGCTTCACCGATGCCCACGGGGACGGTCAGGCGGTCGCGCAGCTTGCCGTTCACCTGAACGATCAGGGTGAGCTCTTCTTCCTTTGTGGCGGCCTCATCCACTTCCGGCCAGGGCTGGGTATGGATCGAATAATCATAGCCCGCCTTCATCCAGAGCTCTTCAGCGATGTGCGGGCTGACCGGCGCCATCATGCGCAGGTAGATGCTCTCGGCCTCCTGCCAGGCGTCGGTGCCAAAAGCGCCTTCGGCTTTGGCCGTGGTCATCTCGTTCAGCAGTTCCATCAGGCCGGAGACAATTGTGTTGAAGCTGAAGGTTTCGAAGTCGTGTGTGACGGATTTCAGGGTTTGGTGCACCTTGCGGCGCAGGTCCTTGATCACGTCCTTGCTGGCGGTCCCGGCATGATCCGCTGGTTCCAAAAACAGGTACCAGACCTTGCGCAGCCAGCGCGCGCTGCCCTCAATACCGCTGCTGTTCCAGGGCGCGCCCAGCTCCCACCGGGCAAAGAACATCAGGTAGGCCCTGACGGTGTCGGCGCCATATTCAGCGACCAACTCGTCGGGAGAGATCACGTTGCCGCGGCTCTTGGACATCTTCTCGTTGTCCTCACCGAGCACCATCCCCTGGTTGCGCAGCTGCAGCATCGGCTCCTTGCCCCTGGTGATACCCAGGTCACGCAGGGCCTTATGGAAGAAGCGGGTATAGATCAGGTGCATGGTGGCATGTTCGATCCCGCCGGTGTAAATATCGACCGGCATCCAGTAGTTATATTCCTCCGGGTCGAAGGGGCCTTCCGAATAATGCGGGCTGAGGTAACGCAGGTGATACCAGGATGAGCACATGAAAGTGTCCATCGTATCGGTCTCACGTTCGGCTTTCCCGCCGCATTTGGGGCAGGTCGTATGCCGCCAGGTGGGATGCAGCTTCAGAGGGCTCTCACCCGTCGGCCGCCACGCCACGTCGTCAGGCAACAGCACTGGCAGGTCCTCATCAGGGACGGGCACCGCACCGCACTTCTCACAGTGGATGATTGGGATCGGCGCGCCCCAATAACGCTGGCGGGAGATCAGCCAATCACGCAGCCGGTAGTTCACGGCGCGCTTTCCTACGCCGCGCTCTTCCAAAAAAGCTACAGCCTTATCAAAGGCCTCATCGCCGGGCGTGCCGGTCAGCGGGCCGGAGTTCACCATCGCACCTTTCGCGGGAATGGCTTCCGTCATGTCATCCGCAACGATGGGGTCAATATCCGCCGGCTGGATCACGACAATGATCGGCAGGTCATACTTGCGGGCGAATTCGAAGTCACGTTGGTCGTGCGAGGGGACGGCCATGATCGCGCCGGTGCCGTAGCTCATCAGGACATAGTCCGCGATCCAGATCGGGATCCGCTCGTCGTTGACGGGGTTGATGGCGTAACCGCCGGTGAAGACGCCCGTCTTCTCCCGGTCGGCCGATTCACGCTGGATATCCCCCATGCGCTTGGCCTGATCCTGATATTCGGCAACGGCTTCGACCTGTTCCGCCGTGGTCAGCTTTTGAACCAGGGGATGCTCCGGCGCCAGGACCATGAAGGTCGCACCCCAGAGCGTGTCAGGCCGGGTGGTGAAGACCTCGAGCTCGTCCCCGCCTTCGGTGGTGAAGATCACCGACGCACCCTCGGAACGGTTGATCCAGTTGGTCTGCAAAGTCTGCACCTGGTCCGGCCAGTCCATCTCGGAGAAATCCAGCAGTTCATCGGCATAGTTAGTGATGCGGAAGAACCATTGACGCAGGTCTTTCTTGATCACCGGCGTGCCGCAGCGTTCGCAGTGGCGGTCTTCACCCTGCACCTGTTCGCGCGCCAGGGTAGTGTTGCAATGCGGGCAGAAGTCCACTGGCGCTTCTTTTTGATAGGCCAGGTCGTTATTGAAGAATTGGTTGAAGAACCACTGGGTCCATTTGTAGTATTCAGGGTCTGCCGAGATCGCTTCGCGGCGCCAGTCGAACATCGCGCCCATTGAACGGAGCTGGCGACGCATGTTGTCAATATTGCTGTAGGTCCACTCTTTGGGGTGGATACTGCGCTGGATGGCGGCGTTCTCGGCCGGCAGGCCAAAAGCATCGAAGCCCATCGGGAACATCACATTGTAGCCCTGCATGCGCTTGAAGCGCGCCCGGGCATCGGACGGCGTCATCGCGTACCAGTGACCGATGTGCAGGTCACCGGAGGGATAGGGCAGCATGGTCAGCGCGTAGAATTTTTCTTTGTCGGGGTCGATATCCGCTTCGTAGAGACCGTCGGCGTCCCAGCGCTTTTGCCAGCGGGGTTCGATCTCTTCGGGGTGATACATCGGAATTCGGGTTGGGTCTGACATTGTTCTCTCCAATTGATGATGATTCAATAAAAATCCAGACAGCCGGTAGGATTTTACCGCAAAGCAAGGGGGCTGACGGCGCTTTAAGTGTTAAACAGGCAGATCACAATTCACTGATCACCATTCACCGTTTTAACAACAAAAAACGCCGTCCACACAGGGACGACGCATTTGAACGCCGCGGTACCACCCTGCTTCCCGGGCCTCCATCAAGGCCGGACAGCTTGGGCCGCGCTAACGGGCGGTGGGCGTCACCGGTTACCAAGCCCTTTGAGGGCCATTCGCCGGCGCCATCGGCTCCCTGGGGAGCGCAGCAGGCGAGTTCAACCTTTGGGTGGGCGTTCCGCAACGCCGGCCGGGCTCTCACACGTTGCGCCCCGGTTCGCTGGCGGATGGTTTACTACTCCTGCCGTGATGTTTGTTGTTTGATTTGTGCCCTGATTGTAACACATAGCATTAGCGGGGTTCAACCCGCAATTTGAGACACCCCAGCCGTGAATTATGTTATAGTCAACTCTTAATTAACACCAGACCTTAAGGAAGCTCCATGAACACAGATTGGCTGGCTCTGATCTCCTTCATCGCCGTCACCACCTATACCCCAGGCCCGAATAACATCTCCGCAGCCTCAATGGGTGTGCTCTATGGCTATAAACGCACACTGCCCTACATGCTCGGGATGGTCTCGGGCTTCTTCCTGATGCTGACCTTCAGCGGGCTGGTCTCCGGTTTCCTGCTGGAGAAGATCCCCGCCTTCGAGGGCATCCTGCGTATCGCCGGGGCGATCTACATCCTCTGGCTGGCCTGGCACACCCTGCAGGCGAGCTACACCTTTGACGAGGAAGAAGAGCAAAAGCCGCTGGGCTACTGGCAGGGCTTAATCCTGCAGGTGCTCAACGTCAAGGTGATCGTTTACGGCTTGACGCTCTTCGGGACCTTCCTGGCGGGTAAGATCCCCTCGCTGCCGGTGCTGGTCCTCACGGCCGGGGGATTGGCCTCGGTCGGGTTCACCGCTGTCAGCCTGTGGACGCTGTTCGGCGCAGTGATCCGTAAATACCTGAACCAGCCCAAAGTGAGCCGGATCGTGAACATCGCCCTGGCGCTGCTGCTGGTCTATACGGCTGTGGATTTGAGCGGGGTGTTGAAGTTGCTTCAGAACTAACTTTTATTAATCATTAGGATAAAATCTAGTTCAGATCCATCAACAACGTGCGGTCAGCTATCCCTCGCCGGACGTGTCTTGCCTGTGGCGACAACTTCGAACTCGGCCCCCAGGCAAAGCTCCCCAGGCGTCTCCACCCAGGCATAGCGCACGCCCTCAATCAGCGGGCAGGGCGCGCCTTCCTGAAAGAGTTCGCACTCCGGCCAGCAGGTTTTCCCTTCCTGGAGGATGCCCAATGCCAGCTCGCCGGCTTTGATGATCGCGCCCTTGTCCGGCATCTCTTCGCATTCGAGGGTGACATCGGCCTGAAAGCGCCGGTAGCAGAGGCCGTGGCGCGTGGCGCTGTCGACCTCCTGCCGGGCGGAGAGGCTCATCAGGCTCACCGGCCGGTCGGGGTTCTTCTTTTTGGCCTCTTCCATGCCTTTCTCAAAGAACGGGGCGCAATGTTCATGACCGGCTATTTCTGCTACTTTGTATGCCATAATTCTCCCTGGCTATCTGAGGATCGTCTCAATTATCAATTACCAATTGAATTTTACTTTAGTTCTCGACCGGAATAGCTTAAAGCAGTCTATAACAACTCACACAAGTGCCGCGAAAGCATTAAAATCTTTTATGACGACCGCCGATAATTATTAACGTTTTCAAGAATTTGTCCGCTTGTGGGGATTTTTTCGTTTAAGTAATTAAAGACCGGTATTCGAAAGAACCCAGTCATCATCGAAGGCGAAAGAATATGGATTTTGACCAAACCTCAGTCATCAAAGCCAAACATCACCAGCGTGTCTTTGAAAAACACTATAAAAAGTGGATTAAGCCCGTCTATCGCTATATCCGATATCGCGTCAACACCGACAAGGAAGCCGAAGACCTGACGTCCCAGGTTTTCCTGAAGGTCTACGAACAACTCCCCGGTTACGCTGAGAAAGGCCGGTTCCCGGCCTGGCTGTTTACCATCGTTCGGAATCAAATGACAGATTATTTCCGAACCGATCGGCAAGATATCCCTTTGGAAAACCTGCACCTGACTGCGGGTAAGGACAATCTTCTGGACCACGCCACCCGAAAAGAAGATCTGATCCGACTGCGGCGCCTCATCCGGGCACTGCCGGAGCCAAAACTGGAATTGATCCGCCTGAGGTTTGTTGCTCAATTAACCTATCGGGAAATCGCCACCATTACGGACAGCACCCGGGAGGCTGTGCGCAAACAAACCGTGCGCCTGCTGGCCCACCTAAAAGATCAAATGGAGGAAGACCATGCGTAAGAAAGATCGAATGGAAATGGAAGAAAGAATAAGCGAAGCCGCCTGGGTGGACGACCCTGAACAAGATTTTGTGGATTCGCTCAAGCAGAAGATTGTGGGCAAAGGTTCCCCGCCAATTGGGTCATTTACACATCGTCCCTTGTCCCGCCGACCCGCTTTACTCATCCTGGCGAATGTGTTCGTGTTGCTCGCTGCGATCATAATCGTGGCTGGGCCCAGGAAGGTCTACGCTCATATCAAAGCCTTTTTTGATATTGACGATCCCGGTCTTCATACTATGGAAGCAGCCGGGTTGGTAACCGACCTGGAAATGACGCCAGAGCCCACTTTACTAAGTTCAGATAAATTAATTGAGAACATCTCCGTGATCCTCAATTGGGTCTATATTGATGAAGGCCGTTTGGTGTTGGGATTTACGCTGGGGTCGGTCCCACCCGGATTGACTTTGGATACACCGACCATCACCGGACACCCATCCCTGAGATCAGATCTGACTTTCAGCAGCAACGCTGTTGAGGATGAGAATGCCAGCCAGTTCATTTTTTCAGCCTACAACCCCATCAAGGCGGATGAAAATGCCAGAGAGATTAATTTTGGCGTAGACCTCCCGCTCATAGAAACCGGGGATGCGGACAAGGACCCTTTGGCTGTATATCATTATGACCTCGAAGGAGTTCCTGTACACAAAGGTCAAACCTATGAAACAAAGCAATCCCATCCCGCTGAAGTTAACGAGCTTGAATTTCTGGTGAAATCCGTCAAATTTATGCCCTCCTTCACCGAAGTTGAATTTTGTACAAATATATCTGCAAAAGAAATTCTAGCCCTTCGCAAGTCTGATATCAGTCTTCGGATTGGGGAAAAACCCCCTGTGCAAGATTATCTGGTCCTGGAACTTGCTGAAACCGGGGATGAAACCTGCATCCAAATCGGCTTTTTTGATGGCGGAGAGTCGTGGACTGAAAAGATCATCTTCCAATTTCAACAGTTCGGCTTTGTGATTGGGAATAGGGAATCCACGCCCCCACCACCCCGTCACTTAAGACAGAAACTTGAGGATGTAGGATTATATCCTTAGCCCTGATCAAAATCCGTAAAATGATGGGTGCGTAAAACGGTACTTCTCCCGTTAGATAAGCGCAGCAAGAATCTTTGCCAAACCAGCCGGATTTTCGATCATGGGCATGTGGCAGGCATCCGGGACGAAATGAAAACCGATTCGATCCACCAGATCGGCATTCAGGTTCAAGTCCGAAATCCGTTTTGCGTAAGACTGTACGCCACGATCCCCATAGATGGCGTGAACGGGTGCGGGGCAGCAACGGACGAGGTCTGTGAAATCAAAACCAGCCTGTAGGGATTCCTTAAACGGTGCGCTATAAAACGGCGCTTCGGACTGAAGCATTGCAAGCACCTGCTCGCCATACTGCGCCAGATGATCATCGGTCATCAGGTTCCGGTAAAAGGCGTTAGCCGGCTTCAGGTTGGTCTCGATCAGGATCACCTTATTGGATGGAACGTGATAATTTACGGCCAGTTCCAGGGCGACGACGCCGCCCATGCTGTGCCCAATCAGGGCATCCACCGCCAGGTCGTCAAGAATATTGGCATACACCCAGCGGGTAATGTTGGACACCGACACCGCCTGCTGGGTGACCGTATGGGGATATTCGACAAAGATCGCGTCCTGATCGGGAAGGTAAGGTTTGAGCGCTTCCCAGACCGCCGGAGTGCATTGAACGCCGTACAAGAAAATTTGTGTCATCCTGCTGCTTTCCGAATTAAATTCAACGTGTGGTAATTGTAGTATTAAAACTCGACTTCGATCTGCTGGTCGTTTTGCTTTGAGGCATTAAACAAAAAAAGTTAATCAATATGTTTTTCAGTGGACCCAGAGGGACCTGCGGCCCCCGCCCACCTCAACGCCATTCAGTGCGGCGCTCCTGACCGACCGCAGGGAGGCACCCCCGAAGAGGGGGCACGTCACCCGAAAAGAGGACGCTGCGCTATGGGCCGGTTAAACAAAAAAGCGCTATTTTAAGCGCTTTTCAGTGGACCCAGAGGGATTCGAACCCTCGACCTCCTCAATGCCATTGAGGCGCGCTCCCAACTGCGCTATGGGCCCATACTCTAATATTCACTTCTTCGTACCCCGGCCCTGCGTGCGACGGCGGGGCACTTAATGGACCTGGAGGGATTTGAACCCTCGACCTCCTCAGTGCGATTGAGGCGCGCTCCCACTGCGCTACAGGCCCTACTTTTTCAGGGTGATGACGATTTTACTTGATGGGGGTCAGGCTGTCAAGACAACGAGCTATCGGC
>JAXHUD010000006.1:0-37487 GCA_034189815.1 Chloroflexota bacterium | reverse complement strand
ATGGGGGAAGATCACCTTCTCAAAATCCTGTTTTTTATCATAAGAGAACATATCAAGGAAGGTTTGCTGGACGGCGGAGCTGAAAACCGTGATGCCCACGTGGGTGGGGATGGGGACGTTCGGGGCGTCAGCCATTGAGATGACCCGCCCGGATTTGATGTACATGCAGGAATAGGGGAGTTTCGTTTCGTTCGCGATCACCGCGGTGGCAAGGCCGCCCAGCGCCTCAGTCTGAATATGGGTTTTACAGACATCTTTCAGGAAATTCCCCGGGTAGTTTACCAGGATATCGTCCGAATTATGAACCAGCATGTTGTCAATTCTCGCAACGGCGCCGCTTTCGATGGCGTGTTTGACCGCGCCGCCCCGCCCTACGCCCTCCGCGGGATCCTCACTGAAAACGATTGAAAAATTATCCGCATCCAGGGAGTCCACCGTTTCATAAATGGAATGGGCATTGATGCCCACCAGGAGCACGAAGCGTTTCAATCCCCACTTAACATAGGAGGATATCGTCCATTCGAGAATGCTCTTGCCATCCGGCAGCGTCAGAGTGGATTTGTGCCGGCCGCTGTCATCCGCCATCCTTTTTGATTCGCCCCCACAGGGGATCAGGCAGATGGTTTTTTGGATGAATTCATGGACCTGCGCCTCATCAACCAACACCACGGGGGCGGCTGAATACAGCCCCTCGAGTTGGCGGTTGATGTAATCATTCACGAGTTTATCATTCATCAGCGACCCTCTCTGACCATGGAGCCATCAACACCCTCTTTTCAACCATTATACAATGACTCGTTTAGGTCTTTTGTTAGATTCAAGCAGGTGATGAGGGCCGAGATCAATAAGTTAACCCCGTCAGTTCCTCGCTCAGCTCCCACAACCTCTCAGCCGTATACTGGTCAAAGGATGCTTCCGACGAGCGCACCAGTTCCTCATCAGCGAAGTACTTCCCGCTGACCAGGTTGAGCGCGGGCGAACTGGCTACATAAATCGAAGTCTTGGCGCCTTCTTCTATGCTTTTCCCACCGATCCCCGCGAACAGGCGGACGAGGGGCTCCAGCAAGCCGAAATTGCGATAGAGGTGCGAGTTCACGAAGCCGGGGTGCAGCGCGTTGACGGTGACGCCCGTGCCTTCCAGCCGGCGGGCGAGCTCATGGGTGAAGAGGATATTTGCCAGCTTCGATTGGGCATAGGCCTTCATTGTGGTGTACTCGCCTTTAAAGCCAATATTTTCGAAGTGGATCCGGTCCGCTTGGCGATGGGCATCGGAAGAAACGTTGACGATCCTTGCCGGGGCGCTTGCTTTCAAAAGATCCAGCAACAGGCCGGTCAGCAGGAAGTAACTGAGGTGGTTGAGGGCAAAGGTCAGCTCAATCCCGTCGGGGCTTTCTTGATATTTACGAAACCAGCCGCCGACGTTGTTGACCAACACGTCCAGGTGGGTATAACCTGTCTTGATCTCCGCTGCCAGGACGCGGATAGCCTCCTGCGAGGCGAGGTCCGCGGTGTAGTAGCGAGCGGCGTCTTCGCCCGCAGCGGAGCGGATCTTTGCCACGGCTTCCGCACAGTGTTCCTGATCGTGGCTGACGATGATCACGTGCGCACCCAGTTTTGCTAGTCCCAGGGCGGTCTCAAACCCGATGCCGCGGCTGCTGCCGGTGACGAGTACATTTTTCCCTTGCATTAATTTCATTGGTTTCACCTTCTATTTCTATTGGTTTTTCTCGAGTATTTTAAATTGCTGATTATAAAACAAAATTAGCCACGTAAAGGAAAATACCGCCCAGTAGGATCGATCCCCACAGGATCAATGCGATGCGCATCAGCCAAAGCGGTTTCTTCGGCGGCCAATTGTTCTCCCATCGCATCCTAATCACGGTGTAGGACAGCAGGAGTTGGGTGACCAGGCCAAGGACGCTGTGGAAGATTGGCGCGGGGGCAAAGCCCCCAGTGGTCAGCGTTAATTGACCGGAATCACATTCAAAAAGCGTGGCGCCATCACCAGGAGGATCGGAATCCAGTTGAGAAGGGCGGCCCAGGCCATTATTGCACCATGCTTATCAAAGTTTTTACGCCGTGCCTGCAGGTAGCCTATGACTGCAATGATAAATAAGCCGAGGCTGCTGATGAGTGAAAGATTTGCACCGAGATTTGCATAAGTACCTAAAATGCCCTTCATATTTCCTTTGCTGATAGTAATTTTTCCATTATTTTGATTCTACCGGGTCGCAGGTCAAATGGGATTGGTCATTTCAACGTAAACTGGGTAAAATTGTCCCTGGATGAAAATAGATCCATTTTCGTCCTTTAGGCGGCCTCATAAGGCGCCGGGACGTTGTTGCGTTTTTTCGAAAGGACACTCTCTTCATGGCAAATGTTACCGAAAAACAGGTTTTGGATGCTCTCAGCCAGGTGCAGGACCCTGAACTGCGGCGAGACCTGGTCTCTCTCAAGATGATCAAGGATATTAAGATTGACGGCGCCAATGTTTCATTTACGGTGGAACTGACGACGCCCGCTTGTCCCCTGCGGACGCAAATCCAAAAGGATGCCGAGGGTGCTGTTTCCGCCATTGACGGCGTGGAATCTGTGGCTATCAACATGAGTGCCCAGGTGCCTGAGGATAAGAAAATCACCGAGTTGGACATCAAGAATGTGATCGCTGTCGGGTCCGGCAAGGGCGGCGTGGGGAAGTCCACCGTGGCCGTGAATCTGGCTGTGGCGCTGGCGGAATGCGGCGCCAAGGTGGGTTTGCTCGACGCGGATATCTACGGCCCCAACGTGCCGATGATGATGGGCGTGAATGCTCTGCCGCCAACGCCTAAGGGGGAGAAAATTCAACCCGCCATGGCACATGGTGTCAAGGTGATGTCGATTGGATTTATGGTTGCGACCGGTCAGGCGCTGATTTGGCGGGGTCCCATGTTGCATTCCGCGATCAAACAGTTCCTGATGGACGTCGACTGGGGCGATCTGGATTACCTGATCGTGGACCTGCCGCCGGGAACCGGCGATGTGCAGCTCTCCCTGGTGCAGACGGTCCCGCTGAGCGGCGGCGTGATTGTCACGATGCCGCAGCAGGTGTCCTTTGATGATGCTGCCCGAGCCGTGGCGATGTTCAAGAAGATGGAAGTGCCGATCCTTGGTGTTGTCGAGAATATGAGTTTTCTTGAAATGCCGGATGGCAGTCTGCGGCGGATCTTCGGTGAGGGCGGCGGTGAGCAGCTTGCCCGGATGGCGGGTGCACCGCTTTTGGCCAACCTGCCGATTGACGAACATATCCGCGCCGGCGGCGACCTGGGTGAACCTGTGGTTGTGGCCGACCCCAAATCACCCGGAGCGAAGGCTCTGAACGACCTGGCTCAATCCGTGGCTGCCCGGATGAGCGTTGAAAACCGGCAGTGAAAGATTAATCAGCCTCAATTTTCAGCATGATATAATGAGTCTATGAGTCATAACAATATCATCGGCGTCCAATTTGAAGACGTCGGTAAAAATTACTTTTTTGATGCTTCTCGTTTCCCCGACCTCAAGCCGGGGGATCGTGTCGTGGTGCGGACCAGCCGAGGACTGCAACTGGCGACGACAACCCAGGTCAACCTTGACACTAAGGACCTCGATCTGCATTCGTTTAAACCTGTGGAGCGCCCGGCCAAACCAAAGGACCTCCTGCAGCGGAAGGTATACGCCCTCCGGGAAGAGGAAATCACCGCACAGATCCGGACACACCTTAATGAAAATGGTCTGAGTGGGGTCAAAGTCGTCTCGACGGAATTTTCATTGGACGGGAAGAACTTATTTGTCGCTGTGAACAGTGATAACTCTGTGCATTACAATCTGAAACGATTGCATCAGGACATTCAGGACATGGTTAAGGATGTCCATCTCGAGATCCGGCAGATCGGGCCGCGTGATGCGGCCAAGACGATCCGGGGAATGGGCGCCTGCGGGATGGAGACGCGCTGCTGTGCTAAATTCCTGACTGAGTTTTCTTCCATTTCGATCCGGATGGCGAAAACACAGGATATATCTTTGACACCTTCAGAGATCACGGGGATGTGCGGCCGTTTGCGCTGCTGCCTGATGTATGAATATGACCAGTATGTTGATGCGATCAAGACCCTGCCGAAACGTAAAAAACAAGTCCAGACCCCGATGGGTGAGGGCCGTGTTCGGCAGATCTTGCCTTTGCGGCAGGCCGTGATCGTGGATATTCCTGAGATTGGACCGCGCCAATTCACCAAAGCGGAACTGGATCGGGCTGACCGGATTGCCCGGGGGGAAGAGGTTGAGCCCTTACCGAAAGACGAGTCCAAGCCCAATGTGGTTGTGAGCCGTCCGGAAGATCAGACCGTGGAACGCAGGAGGAAGAGCAGTAAGAATTCGAATCGGTCTTCCAAGAACTCCAGTCGCCGACGCAGCCGCCGATCCAACAACCATAAAAAGAAATCATAATTCCAACACAAGGATTCATCATCGATGGAATACTCAGAAGGTTGGGACACCTCTAAAGATATCTTGGTGATATTAGCGCACCCTGATGACCCCGAGTTTTTCCTCGGCGGTGCAATTGCGCGCTGGGTGAAGGCCGGGCATCGAGTCCGGTATGTCCTGCTGACCAAGGGTGATAAAGGGTCAACGGAAGTGACCCTGACGGGAACCGATGTATCTAAGATCAGGATTAACGAGCAGCAAAATGCGGCCGGCTTCCTCGGCGTGCTGTCCGTGGATTTTATGGACTACGAGGATGGCTACCTGATCCCAGACCTGGAGATGCGCAAGAAGATCGTGCGCTATATCCGAAAATACAAGCCGCAGATCCTGGTGACCTGCGATCCGAGTAACCTTTTCCCCAGTCAGCAATACATTAACCATCCTGACCACCGCTATGCCGGCCAGGCAGTAATTGATGCCGTTTTCCCGGCGGCAGGCAACCATTTCTTCTTTACTGATTTAGTCGGTGAAGGCTATCCGCCGCATGATGTAGATGAGGTGTGGATGAGCCTGACCAGCGAGCCCGATGTCATCCTAGATGTGACCGAATACTGGCAAACGAAGATTGATGCTCTCAAGCACCATGAAACTCAGATAGGTGATCCATCTGCCTTTGAGAAACGCATGCTAGAGCGGCATCGCACGGAGGATGAGGGCGAGGTCCGGTTTGAAGAACAATTCCGGCGGATTAAATTCAGGAGAACTGAAGAATGACATTCCTGGAAAGAGCACAGCAAATTAAGGCCGAAACCATCGAACGCCGGCGAGAATTTCATCGCCACCCGGAACTTGGGTTGGAGGAAACTCGCACTGCTGGCATAGTCGCCGAGACTTTGGAAGACCTGGGTCTTGACGTGACAACGGGCGTAGGCGTCACCGGTGTGGTAGGTATGCTGCGTGGGGCAAAAGAGTCACCTGTGTTGCTGATGCGATTTGATATGGATGCCCTGCCGATCCAGGAAGAGACGGGCGCGGCGTATGCTTCGGAGAATCCTGGTAAGATGCACGCCTGCGGGCATGACAGTCATGTGGCTGTTGGCTTGAGCGTGGCAAAGCTCTTGTCAGAAAAAAAGGAGTCGCTGCCGGGTTCGATCAAATTTGTTTTTCAGCCGGGCGAGGAGGGCGCTGGGGGCGCCGAAAAGATGGTGGACGATGGCGTTCTGACCGACCCGGCACTGGATTATGCCATGGCGATGCACGTCTGGAATGAGCGGCCGGTGGGCTGGTATGCCCTCACCGAAGGTCCGGTGATGGCCGGTGCACATATCTTCTCAATAAAGCTGACGGGCAAGGGTGGGCATGGCGCTCAACCGCAGCACACGGCTGATCCGATCATTGCCGCTGCCCAGGTCGTCACGGCGCTGCAGACGGTGGTATCTCGCAATGTGGATCCACTTGATACGGCGGTGCTATCCGTATGTCGGGTCGAATCCGGTACAGCCTTCAACATCATCCCCCAGCAGGCAGTTATGGAAGGGACCATCCGCTATTTTGAACCTGAGGTCTTTGAACGGATTGAAAAGCGATTACGGGAGATCGTCGAGAACATCAGTACGGCGATGGGCTGTCAGGCAGAAGTTTCAATCGAGCAGGTAACATTTCCTGTGGCAAACAATCCCGCGCTTGCGAGGTTGCTGGCCGATGTCGTTCGGAGTGTTGATCCCGATGCTGAGATTGATAATGAATATCGTACGATGGGTGCGGAAGATTTTTCCTTTATGATGCAGGATATCCCCGGTTGTTTCATGCTGGTTGGTTCAGCGGATTCTGAGGGCGGGGAATCGTATGGGCATCACCACCCGAAATTTAATATTAATGAAGACTGTCTGCCTTATGCCGTGGCGATATTGACGCAGGCTGCGGTTGAAGTTTTAGAAAAAGGATTAGGTGGCTAGCAAAGGCCGATCAGGAAACTGTAGGAGGATATCCCAATATTTCAACCAAGATTAATGGCCTGCGCTTTTTGCCAGTGGATCACTATTCAGATGTTTGAGGATTTCGCCTTTTCTTCTTCGTCTGCATGTATTACATAGAAAATGACAAGGAACCTGTTTTTTGAATAACAATATATCTCATGTTGACTCGCAAAAGCCACTGAGTCTTTCTCGCATCCTCAAAACCTGGCTACCCTTGGCGGCCAGTTGGATGCTGATGAGTATTGAGCTGCCCTCCATTAATGCCATCGTGGCTCGGCTGCCCAATCCCGAAGTTAGTCTGGCAGCTTACGGCGGGGTTGTATTTCCGATTGCGTTGTTCGTTGAAGCGCCGGTGATCAACCTGCTGGCGGCATCCACAGCATTGAGCCGGGATTGGGCCTCATACCAGAAATTGAAGAAGATCACCCTGGTAATGGGCGTCCTCCTGATGGGTCTGCATTTGCTGATCGCCCTGACCCCGATTTTTGATTTTATCGTGAATGTACTCTTGCAGGCGCCGGCGGAAGTCATCGAACCTGCCCGCGCGGGTCTGTTAGTCCTTTCACCCTGGACCCTGGCCATTGCCTTCAGACGCTTTCAGCAAGGCGCGATGATCCGCCACGGGCATTCCGAGATGGTGGGACAAACCACTGCTGTTCGATTAGTCACGGTTGCGATTGTGCTGATCGTGGGATTTAATGTGAAAACAATTCCCGGTCCGATCCTGGCTGGTGCTGCACAGGCACTGGGCGTTACCGCCGAGGCCGTTTTCGCTGGATTGCGAATCCGCAAGATCCAGCCGGAAATCAAGGCTGCGCCGGATGCGCCCGTCCTGACCCTGAAGCATTTCACCTCGTTTTATCTTCCACTAGCGCTCACTTCCTCGTTATGGTTGTTGTGGCAGCCGTTGGTCAGCGCAGCAGTTTTTCGGATGCCCGATCCCTTGGAATCTGGCGCGGTTTGGTCCATCATCACGGGGATTTTGTTCCTCTTCCGCAGTCCGGGTGTCGCCTTTAATGAAGTGGTCGTGGCATTGCTCGAAGAACATCAGGCCATCAAAGGCTTGCGAAAATTTGCTCATTACATCGCACTTATCACGACCGCCATTATTCTATTGATTGTGCTGACGCCGCTTTCCAGGCTCTGGTTGCAATATATTGCCGCGTTACCGCCCGGCCTGACCGAAACTGGCCGAATAGCGTTGATCATGGGGTTGCCCATCGGAGCGCTGAGTGTCTATATTAGTTATTACCAGGGGATGATCGTCCATAACAGCAGAACGGGTGCTGTGGCGGAGGCTGTTTTCTCATTCCTGATTTCTATGACTGTTATCCTGATTTTAGGGATCGTTGAACAAAGCGTCAAAGGCGTGTACGTCGCATCAACGGGCTTTGCGCTGGCGCATTTCACCCAGGCGGTCTGGCTAATGATCCGCACGAGAAAACAACGTAAGGTTTTATTTTCTGAGATATAAATTTGACTTATTAGCGGGGGTGATCAGGCTCGGCGTGTGAGGAGGACCTTGGTTAATTCAAAGAGCGCTTGTGCATAATGATTAGGCTGGGGGAAAATCTGCTCAAGGGCTTGGTTGGCTTTTTTGGTAAACCGTGCTGATGCTTGCCGCACGCGCGCCTGGGCGCCAATTTCAACCAACAATTCTGACATTTCTGATACGTCTTCTGTGGTCAGGGTTTCCTTTTGCCAATGTTGTCGGAATTTTACACTTGAAGCGAGGCCATAAAGGACCGGCAGGGATTTTTTCCGGGCGAGGATATCGCTGGCTGTGGATTTCCCTGTGATTGCAGGATCTCCCCAGATTCCCAAATCGTCATCAATGATCTGAAAAGCAAGGCCCAGGTTTCGGCCGTAATCAGCGGCTTGACTCTGCATTAGGTCAGATTGCCCGGCGACCATCGCACCCAATTGACAGGCGAAACCAATCAGCGCAGCCGTCTTACCAGCGATCATGTTCAAATAAGTAGCGGTTTCAACACTCTCTGCTGATTCAAATGAGAGGTCCAAATATTGGCCGCGGATCAACTTGAGGCAGGTTCGGTTGAGCTCGCGGGCGGCATCCAGAGTTGCTCGGGGCGAAAGGGTATCAACCAGGTTGAGCATGCTCAGCTCCGCGATGGAGAAAAGTGCGTCACCTGTATTGATTGCCTGTGCGACGCCCCATTTTTTCCATATTGTTGGCCGGCCGTGACGCTGGGGTGAGTGGTCCTCAATGTCATCATGGATTAGCGTGAAGTTGTGTAAAAGCTCGATAGAGACTGCACCAGGCAGGGCATCCGACGGGTCTTGGCCGAAAGCACCAGTCATAAATAAGGTGATCAGAGGACGTATGCGCTTTCCCTTCGCGCCGCTGGGGGATGATTCTGAAGCCCATCCCATATGATAGCGGAGCATCTCACGCACACCTTCGCTGCTTTCGAAGTCTTGGGCTTCGATGGTGTTATCAAGCGCAGCCTCAATTTTAGGTGTCCATTCGGTTTTCAGTTCTTTTAGGGGCATTCGCTGGCTTTCATTTGACCGTTGTTAAGGTTTGAGAGTTGAGATCAGCCAGAGTTCTGGCGCCGCTGGCAAACATCGCGATCATAATTTGATCCACAATCATCTTCATCGTGTTGACTGCTGTTTCTTCGGAATCGTTGGCGGCCTTGAGGAAAAGGCCTGCCATCCCACCGAGATTTGCCCCCAGGGCCAGGGATTTGGCGATATCAATACCGCTTCGCAGGCCACCTGATGCGAATATTGGGATCGTTTTATCGATTTGTCTAACACTTATAACCGATTCGGCAGTAGGGATGCCCCAATCGATGAATGCACCGGCAGTTTGGCTGCGATAGGAGTCTTTAATCCGGTGCATTTCCACTTGCGACCAGGAAGTACCGCCTGCACCGGCCACGTCAATCGCAGCAACACCCAGATCAATGAGCCGTTTTGCGGTTTGTTTTGAGATACCCCAGCCCACCTCTTTGACGATGACGGGGACTTCAAGCTGATGGACGACCTCAGCGATTTTCTCTGCCAGGTTGGCAAAATCGCTATCACCTTCCGGCTGTAGTGCCTCTTGTAGGGGGTTCAGGTGCAGGATCAGGGCATCAGCTTCGATCATGTCCACCGCACGGCGGCATTCATCCACCTCGTAGCCATAATTGAACTGGACAGCGCCCAGGTTGGCGAAAAGCAGGATACCCGGTGCGACATCACGAACTTTGAAAGTGGACGCAAGCCCGGGGTCGTTAATGGCCGCACGTTGAGAACCGAGGCCCATCGCCAGGCCAACCTCCTGTGCTGCTGTCGCCAGCGTGCGATTGATCCGCGCGGCTTTTTCCGTCCCGCCGGTCATGGAGGAGACCAAGACCGGCACGCGTTGAAGTTTGCCGAACAGGGTTTGGCTCAGGTCAACATCCGCGAGTGCCAATTCAGGCAAAGCCTGATGCACCAGGCGGAAGCGCTCCAAACCGGTCGTGAGGGCGGAATCGACATCCTCTTCGAGGTTGATTCGGATGTGCTCATGTTTTCGGTCACTGATTTGAGTATCTTTTTCCATAACTCTGTGTTAATAACTAGTGAACCTGCCGTTGGTCTTGACAGTTTCTCAAGGCGCGTTAGAATTTTAATAGATCATCTACCTACGAGGAGGCGTAATGTCCGACACATTAAACGAGGTAAAAGAAGTCATCGTGGATGTATTGAAGATCGATGATGCTAATATTACCCCGGAAACCCGTTTCATTGAAGATTTGAAAGCTGATTCAATGGATCAATTCTTCCTGATTGATGGTTTTTGCGAGCGATTTGATATCACCATCTCAGATGAGGATGCTCGGGAAATCCAGTCCGTCAAGGACGCAGTGGAATACATCGACAATCAAAAATAGGTCTTGACTCAAGTTTACTTGAGATCGGTAATTAAATGAAACTTGAGGGACGAATTTTTAATGCCCTCGGCCTTCCGAACAAGTGAATTCATCAACAGAATAGTCATTCTGTAATAAGTCCCTCCCAATCATTGGGAGTGATTTATTTTAACGATTTCTCATGGCAACCAGCATGGATAGTTATCCTTATTTTAAGATAGAAAAGATAAAAGTGAAAAGCCAAGCTCGCCAGGGTACGGCATTTCACTTTTAGTTATATGTCTCCTCACGGCATAGAGGGAGAGAGAATTGATTTGTAATGGGTAATTAAAGCTCATCAATTAAGGTTGGGATTTCCTCCGGATAATGTGCAATGTGCACACCCGCGGCTTTAAGGGCTTCGATTTTCGCCTTAGCTGTACCACCACCGCCTTCGATGATCGCACCTGCATGTCCCATGCGCTTATTGGACGGAGCAGCCTGTCCGGCGATGAACCCGATGACGGGTTTGGTCATGTTGTTGGCGATGAATTCTGCTGCGTTTTCCTCATCACGACCGCCAATTTCACCGATCAACACCACCAGATCGGTTTGTGAATCACCTTCGAAATGGGAAAGGATCTCGTCAAATTTGGCGCCGATTATCGAGTCGCCCCCAATCCCGAGGCAGGTACTGGTCCCGACCCCGGCTTGTTTGAGCGCGTATAAAACTTCGTAGGTCAGGGTGCCGGATCGGGAGACCACACCGACATTGCCGGGTTGGGTGATCGATCCGGGAATAATACCGACTTTTGCGTAGCCAGGTGAGATCAGGCCCGGTGAATTTGGGCCGATCAGGCAAACATTTTTCTCACGAATTACCTGCTTGACAGTCAGCATCTCTTTAACAGGTATGCCCTCTGTGATGCAAATAATCAGCTCAATCCCGGCGTCGGCCGCTTCCAGGATGGCATCGGCTGCGAAGCGGGCAGGAACGAAGATCACGCTGGTATTTGCACCGGTGACCTCGACGCCTGTCCGAACGGAGTCGAAGATCGGGACTTTACTGTCCAGGACCCATTCGCCGCCTTTGCCCGGGGTCACCCCGGCGACGAGGTTTGTACCATAATCAAGCATCTGCCGGGCGTGGAATGCGCCCTCGTGGCCTGTGATGCCCTGGACGAGCAGACGGGTGTCGCCGTTAACCAGAATGCTCATGCAGCCACCTCCAATGTCTTCGTCACGGCTAGCGAGGCCGCTTCCTGAAGCGTCTCGGCGGTGGGAAGGTTAGCATCTGCCAGGATTCGACGGCCTTCGGTCTCGTTGGTCCCGACCAGCCGAATGATGAAGGGGATTTTGGTTTCCATTGACTCGAGTGTTTGCCGAATGCCATTCGCGACCTCATCGCATCGGGTGATCCCGCCAAATATATTGATCAGGACAGTATCGACCTGTGGATCAGCGAGAATAATACGCAGGGCTGCGGCGACTTTTTCGGCGCTGGCGCCACCGCCGATATCCAGGAAATTGGCCGGGCGGCCGCCTTGTTGCTGAATAATGTCCATGGTCGCCATGGCCAGACCGGCGCCGTTGACCAGGCAGCCGATATTCCCATCCAGTTTGATATAGGCCAGGCCGAATTTGCGTGCCTCTATCTCTTCCGGCGTTTCAGCCGAGGTGTCACGCTTGTCGACCAGGTCGGGATGTCGGAAAAGGGCGTTGTCGTCCATGATGATCTTTGCATCCAGGGCTATCAGGCGGTCATCCGCTGTGATGAC
Organism: Chloroflexota bacterium; assembly: GCA_034189815.1. Lineage (GTDB taxonomy): Bacteria > Chloroflexota > Anaerolineae > Anaerolineales > Anaerolineaceae > Brevifilum. The sequence goes on along the minus strand of JAXHUD010000006.1, from coordinate 25,451 downwards.
GAGGGGATTGATCTCGACCAGAGTGGCGTCCAAACGCTGGTATGCGTTGTACATGTTTTGGCTGATGGCGATAAAGGCGCGCCACAGGCTGCGGGGTATTTCGATATCCGTGGCCAGGATCCTGGCCTGGAAGTCCCGGAGCCCCAGCAAGGGGTTTATTGGGATCCGAATGATCTTTTCAGGAGATAGTTTGGCGACTTCTTCAATGTCGATGCCGCCTTCGGCGCTGGCGATCATGACGCTTTCGCTGTGTTCTCGGTCGACCGCCATGCCAAAGTAAATCTCCTGTTGGATGTCAACAGCCTCCTCCACCAGCAAGCGCCTGACGGGAATATTCTTTACTTTATTGCCCAAGATTTTGGCAGCTTCTTCCTCGGCTTCTTCCGGTGAGCGAACCAACCGGACGCCGCCAGCTTTCCCCCGGCCGCCAACCAAAACCTGTGCCTTGAGGACGACGGGACCGTTCAATTCTTCTGCAATGTGTTTGGCTTCTTCCGGTGTGGAGGCCAATCTCCCTCTTGGGATCGGAATGTTGTTACTCGCGAAGACTTCTTTGGATTGATATTCGTGGAGCCGCATGTCACTCTCAGTATTAAGGATTTGTTAACCGGATTATACCATGCGGCCCTTTTCCCAAGGGTTAAGGAATGACGCACCCGGCAGTGTTTTAAGGAAAAAAGCCCGTCGCATTGACGGGCATTGATTTTGGAAATCTTTTGAACCTCAGCCGTTGAGGAAATTGCTCAGCGATTCCTTGCTGATGCGGTAGGCATTGCCGATTTTGCGAGCCTTGAGGTCGCCCGCTTCAATGGCTGCTTCCACATCTTCAGCGGAGACTTTCAGGAATTGCGCCGCTTCGGCGGGGGTCATAATGTCGGGCATGGCGACTTCATCGTTTGCACCACTGGCGGCTTGGCCACCGCCCTGGTTCTGACTCTGATTGTTCAACGCGCCGGAGAGTGCATTGCCGATCCCCATCCCCGCGCCGATGCCGGCTGTCAGGCCTGCACCACCGCTGGGGTTCTGGGCGGCATCCCGCATGGCGTCCGCGGCCTGCAGTTGGGTGTAGGTCTGCATATCCAGCATGCCCATTGCCCGGAGTTCCTCAGCTGATTTGCTGGAGGGTTTGAGGTTGCCGATGTAGAAGGATTGCAGTTGGAGGCCGATGGCCTTGAAGTCATCCTGAGCCTTGGCTCGCACACCGGCGGAGAGTTCATCCGTGAGGCCGATCAGGTCAAGTACGCTCTTCTCAGCCGTGGTCTCACCCAGCAGGTCTTGCAGCCGGGAGAGCAGCATGGTGCGCAGACGGTTTTCGATATCGCTGGTGCGATAATAACCCTGTGCGCCCACGATCTGGGTCACGAATTGCTGCGGATCGCTGACCTTGAAACTGTATGTGCCGAAGCCCTGCAGCAGCGCCACACCCAGGCCCATGCCGGGGTTGCGGACGATGATTGGCTGCGGGGTGCCCCACTTACGATCAGCGAATTCTTTCATGGAAACATAGAAGAGCTCTGCTGTGAAGGGCGTTCGGTTGCCGAATGCTTTTCCGATCAGGCCAACCAATAAGGGGATGTTGGCCGTCTCGAGGGTGTGTCGTCCGGGGCCGAGCACGTCCAGTGCACGCCCATCCCGCATAAACACAACATTTTGGGATTCTCGCACGATGACCTGCGAGCCAATCCGCAAATCGGCCACACCAGTTTCAGGGAATCGATGGACGATTTCGTCCGACATTTCTTTTGGATATTCAACAACATCAAAAATTCTTGCCATAGTCTTTCACTCCACTTTCTATTTTATGATTCAGTTAATTCGATTGGCAGCATTTACTCAGCAGCGATGCCTTTGAGTACTTCGGAACGTTTGTTGAAGGCTTCCACGCATTGCTGGCTGACGCTGGTTAGATGCCGAATGGCGGCATCCAGGCCCTCCGTGCCGATTGATTTCTCCACGTTATCGACGGCAGCGCTGACCTCGTCGGCAAGCGCCAGAAGCGCATAATCATATTCATAAACCGTTGCCAGTTCGTCCTGGCGGATCTTGATGGCATCGAACAGTCCGGCGTAACCATAGGAGGCGGTCCGAACACGGTCAATAAATTGGCGCAGCTTGATGGCGGCTGCTTCCAGATCGTCAACATATTCAATTTGACCTTGGCCAATCAAATCGCGCTGCAGACTGGACACACGGGCGTAGAGGGCTTCAAATGAATCAGCCACTTTTTCACGCAGGAGTTTATCCGACATGCGCCGGTCACCGCGTTCGACGTACCCTTTGAACCCAGGGATTTTAGCTAAGAGTTTCTTGAAGAAATCTTGCTGGCCCTCTACCCGCTTATAAATATCACTCATAGTTCCTCCATTTACTAATTTGGACAAATTTAGGTTTTATTCCCTAAGCACTTTCGATTTTATTATACAAATTTTAAAATTGATTAGCAATAGATAATATACGGAATGCTGCATAATTCACAGATGTCTTTATTATAAGGGAGTTAAATAGATGTACTATAATGGATTTGAATTATATTTTAGGAGGTTTACGAGTGAAATTACCCGATGAACGCGGCCAGGGCTTAATTGAATGGATTCTCATTGTGATCTTGGTCGCGATGGTGCTTGTGACGATATATTTCCTACTCGAACCTGCTCTGGTCAATCTCTGGCAGGATCTGCTTCAGTCGGTCCAGCAACCGTAAGTTATTAATCACATTTAAAAGGATAGGGGAGAATCAATGTCAAAAAACCGTGCAGCCGAATTCCTATATCGGGGATTTTGGTCGGTTCTGGATTGGATCTACCCGCCAGTTTGTGCGGGATGTGACGAACCTGGTTATCGTTTATGTGTTGATTGTTTGGCGACAGTTCGCTTTATTGAGGGTCATATCTGTGAGCGTTGTGGTCTGCCGTTGGAATCGGATGAGCGGATCTGCGAGGAATGTGAAGCATGGCCACCGCCATATGACGCCATGCGCAGTCTGGCGCGATACGAGGGGGTTATCCGAGAGAGTGTGCATGCCTTGAAGTATGGCGATAATCTCAGCCTGGGAGATGTGTTCACTGATCGCCTAGCGGGAATTGCGCTGAGAGAAAGCTGGTTGCTCGATCTGGTAATACCGGTTCCCCTAAGCCCGATGCGCCGGGCGCAGCGCGGCTACAACCAATCTGCCCTTCTCGCGCGCCCGGTAGCTTTCAGGTTGGGCGTTCGGTATGCCCCGGAAGGTCTGCGCCGTATCCGCAATACCCAATCGCAAGTCGAACTGCCGGCCGCTCAACGGCGGGAGAACGTACGGGATGCGTTTCGCGCCGTCCCCGTGTTGGTGAGTGGAAAGCGCGTACTCCTCGTGGATGATGTGACGACCACCGGCTCTACAATCAAAGAATGTGCACTGGCGCTGCGGGACGCCGGCGCAGCAGCTGTCTATTGCCTTACCCTGGCACGACCGATCCATGCAAAGAATTGAGCGTCCTTTTGAATCCCAATCCAGTATAATTTTAATATCCATTCAACAAAGGAGGCCTTAATGACTGTCAAGATCGATATCTTTACCAAGAACCTGGAATTGACGGACCGGCTCAACGACTATGTGATTGGCAAGGTGGAAAAACTTGAAAAGTTTCTGGATGAGGTGGACGAGTGTCGGGTTGACCTTTCTCATACCAAAACGGCCAGAAACGCGAACGACAGGCATGTTGCCCAATTGACATTGCGTGGTAAGGGCTTCATTCTCCGTTCAGAAGAACGATCCGATAGTATCTTTTCAGCAGTCGATGCCGCTTTGGATAAGATGCGGCGCCAAATCCGGCGGTATAAGGGAAAACGCGATCGTGGCCGGGGGGATGGACAGACGATTGCTGAAGCAATTGATGAATCGATCGCCCGGATGGAAGAAGAAGAGGAAGAGGAACCGGTGATCGCCCGGCGAAAGCGCTTCATGCTGGTGCCGATGGACGAACTTGAGGCGGTCGAACAGATGAAACTGCTGGGGCATGAGAACTTCTTTATCTTCTACAATGCCAACACGAGTGAATTCAACGTTTTATATAAACGTCGTGACGGTACATACGGGATCATTATCCCTGAAATCGGGTAAACTTTCTGTTTCCAGTTGAAATGGCCTGTACAAAACCTTGTACAGGCCATTATTTTTTATGGATTTTCTCTATAAAATTAATGCTAGAATAAAAGAGTAATTCGAAAAAATTAAATTCGGAGGTTATTATGGTTGAAGATTGCAACGATCCTCTCGCCCAGGCAGCAGATTTGTTTTGCGAAGAAGAAATGGACCTTGATACGATTGAAGATTCTGTCAAGGAGATCCTAACCGCGATTGGGGAGGATCCTGACCGGGAGGGTCTGCTCAAGACACCTCATCGGGTGACGAAAAGTTATCAGGAATTATTAGGCGGTTACCGCATGGACCCGCGGGCATTGATTAACGACGCCGTGTTTGATGTGGCCTATGATGAAATGGTCGTCGTCCGGGATATTGAATTCTACAGCATGTGCGAACATCATATGCTGCCTTTTATCGGACGAGCGCATGTTGCTTATATCCCCTCAGATAAGGTAATTGGTTTATCCAAAATCCCCCGGATTGTGGACCTTTTCTCCCGGCGTCTACAGGTACAGGAGCGCATGACCCGCCAGATTGCGGAATATATCGACGTTGTGCTCAACCCTCAGGGTGTTGCCGTTGTGGCGGAAGGGCTGCACATGTGCATGATGCTGCGGGGCGTTAAGAAGCATGACGCTCGCATGACCACATCAACCATGCTGGGTGTCTTCAGGAATGAGATGTCCACGCGGATGGAATTTATGCAGAATATCGGCCGTGGGGCCAGCAGCCTGCATCTCTAATCCCCGCGCAGTCGGGTGATTTCCACGCCAACGGAATCGGTGTCGGCAACCGCGTTCGGTTTTTCCACCCGCAGCCAGACTTCGCCGATGCGCTTATCCTGCAGGATCATATCCGCAATAGCACTGATCAGCGCCTCAACCGTGAAGAAATGGCTGGATTTCACCAGTTTGATGATCTCTCGAGCCATCGTGGCATAATTTATCGTTTGATGAATGTTGTCATTCTTCGCTGCTTTGGTGATGTCGGCCAGGACGGCGGCGTTGATCATAATTGGTTGGGGTGTCTCTTGTTCATGTTGATGAATGCCCAAGATCCCGGAGACGCGTAGATTTTTGATGAAGATTTTATCCATAGCTGCTCGCTTTCTGTTTGGTTTTATTGTACCGAGAAATCCTGAAAAGAGAGACCGATGAAAATTGTGATGTTTTCAATCAATCCGATATTTCCGGATTTGGTCACCGGCGGCGCATCGAAACATCTCTATACCGTGGCACGGCATTTGGGAGTGCAAGGACACGACGTGGAAATCCTCTGTGCCAGGCCGAACGATGAACTTGCGCCTTTTACCTGGGTGGAAGGCGTCCGTGTGTTTCCCATGCTGCCATTCCATTTGCCCTTTCCACAACCATATGCCATCGGTGGGGGCGAGCTGGCGTTGATTGTACAGAAGGTTTCTCAAGCGCTCGAAGACGCTGACCGCTTTTACATTCACGACGGTGAATTGCTCCTGCCGGATTTATATTCCCAAATTCCAACGGTAACCTCGTTTCGTGATAACGTCTACCCAGAATCGATTCTGGGTTCCTTCATCGGAAAATCGGACGAGTTGATCTGCGTCTCGCCGTTTTCCGCTGAGGTGATCCTATCAACCGCCGGAAGGTTTTACCCAGGGTTGCGAGATAGGCTGCACCAGATCAACAACGGAATAGACTTTGATCTGTTTAAGCCGGTCCCAACGGCGGTGCTAAAGCGACAATTCGGTTTAACGGAAGCGGACGGGCCGATCTTGCTGCACCCACACCGGCCTGAGCCTGGTAAAGGTTTGCCGGAGACGGTCCGGCTGGCCGAGCGACTCGTCCACGAGAAGGGCTACGCTCATTTGAAGGTGTTGGTCCCGGAATGGATTGGTTCGATGGTCTCAGGGGGCGATTCTGATTTCTACCGCGAATTGATGGATTTAATGACACGACTTGAAATCCGTGAACATTTTCACTTCATCCCCTGGATTGCGCCTGAGGAGATGCCTGCCCTGTACAGCCTGGGCGATCTCACGCTTTGTTTGGGCAGTATCGTAGAGGCCTTCGGCAACGTTGCCTACGAGTCCCTTGCCTGCGGGACCCCCAGTTTGGTTGCCCGAGTCGGGGTGCACAGGACCTTACTCCCCGATGGTTTAATTAATCGGATTCCCTTTGGTGACCTGGACCTGGCGGTTCAGATCGCCGACGAGATCATAAGTGCTGATAAAGGTGTAAGCGTGGAGACCCTGGATTACCTGCACCGGGAACTGGACTTTGATAAGCAGATCCAATCTTACGCCAATCTCATCACTGGCGCCCAAAAGAGGACTTCACTGGCGTTCAGGGTTTCTACTCCTGAGGAGAACCTACGCTATAAACTTGCGCCGTGGTGTGACCTTGCCGGGGACCGCATCTATCACGATTATCGCGGCAGGTTTGAGCCGGCAGGTGCGCTGGTTGAGGTGTTTGGAAAGGAACGCGTCATTTCTCTCGCGTCGGCGAAGAAAAAAGGCGTAACCGATCAAACCTGGGAGACATGGATTGAAAAGACTTATATCGTACCTGGACAAGATTAAGGAGAATTAACATGGATTCAATGTCAAATCAAGTGGTTGTTGTTTCTGGTGCAGCTGGCGGGCTTGGTCGGGAAGTCGTACGGGCTTTCCTTGCGCAGGGGGCCGCTGTCTGCGCCCTGGATAACCGGCAGGGACGCGTGACCAATTTCGAGGATGGCCTGCCGGGTGAGATCAATTTGTTCGAGAACATTGATCTGACTGACCGGATGGTAGTTGAACCGTTGGCAGAAGCCGTGCACGATCGAGTGGGTAAGGTGGATGTGATTGTAAATACGGTTGGTGGATTCGCTTATGGTGAGACGGTCCATGGCTTGTCCTTTGATACCTGGGAGCGCATGATGGGATTGAATGTGTATTCTTTCCTCAATCTGACCAGTGCTTTTGTTCCTGATTTGATTGAGAAAGGGCAGGGAAAGGTGATATCCGTTGGGTCAGGGGCCAGTCTGAAAGGCAGCGCCAAGATGGGCGCTTATGCGGCCGCGAAAGGCGCGCTTTTACGCCTGACCGAAAGTATGGCGGCTGAGCTATTGGCGTATGGTATCCGGGTGAATTGTGTGTTGCCTGGCACGATTGATACCCCCAAGAATAGAGCCGAAATGCCGGATGCGGATCGCAGTAAATGGGTGTCGTCGCAGCTGATTGCGGAGACGATCCTCTTCCTCTCCTCGGCAAACGCGGACGCGATCACTGGCGCGACGATCCCGGTTTTCGGACATCCCTGAAATCAGAGATATTGCCCGCCGTCCACGCGTAAGAATGCCCCAGTCGTGAAGTCGCTGCGCAGCAGATGCAGAGCATTATCCACGGCAATCTCAGGGCTGCCTGCTCGCTTAAGCGGGACATGTTCTTCGGCGTAGGTTTCCAGGTCCACGTCGTCCCGGTCGGCCAGGGGCAGCATGATCCCCAGCGCCAGTGCGTTCACGGTGATATCCGGCGCTAACTCGACAGCAAACATACGAGTCATCTCCACCAGGCCCAGCTTGGTGAGCCGGTAGGCGAAGTGGTCCGGGCGATGCTCGATGATTTGCGCATCGGCGATGTTAAGGATCCTGCCCGGATGACCTTTTTTGTGCTGGCGGGCGAAAGCCTGGATCAGCATGAAGGGCGTTTGCAGGTTAATGCGGAACTGGCTTTCCCAGTTTTCCCGGTCTGTTTCAAGGCCGTTGCCGCGCAGATAGATCGCGGCGTTATTTATCAGGATGTCGATTGTGTCGACATGCTGCAGCACTCGGGGGAAAAGATTCTCAACCGAGTCCACATTATTAAAATCCGCGCCGACCGTATAGGCTTTGACGTCCATCTCACGGGCGCGCTCTGCGGTTTCCTCAGCTGGTGCCTCCGAGCTGTTGTAATGGATCACCAGATCCACACCGGCCTCGGCCAGCGCCAGAGCATAGGCTCTGCCCAGGCGGATGCCGCCGCCTGTGACCAACGCCGTTTTCCCGTTAAGTTCCATTTTCCACCTCTGTGATCTTTTGGACGGGTTGTTCTTGCTCGTCTAAATGCTTGAGAATATCCTCGATTGCCGTCCCCGTTGCAGGGTGTCGAAAATCCGGTGCGATCTCAGCAAGGGGCAGCGCGACATAGCGATGTTTGGTTAGGCCTTGTCTCGGAATGGCGGAACCGGAAGGCATTACAAAAACCTGATTGCCATAGGTCAGGATGTCAATATCCATTGGAACGTCTTCTTTATCATCGAGTTGGCGGCCGTGGTTACTCTCAATTGCTTTGGTTCGCTCTATCAACTCAGGATAGGATAGATCGGTTTCAACTTCCAATACACGATTGATATATGTTTCACCAGCGTGGTTTGGCCGGATATCCGCAGTTTCGTATAGGCTGGACCGGTTAAGAATTTTTGCGAATTTGGCGATATCCTGACTGGCTTTGTAGGTTTGTTCTCGAGGATTACGGTTAGAACCCAACGACAGGAAGACACGGATGTGGTTCGGCTTTCCGTATTGGAACCAGTAGAGCAGCCCCAGTGACGCCAACAGAACGATCCAGGCGATGGCCTGAATGAGGTCCAGACCAAGGAGGGGGGCTTTGTCTGCCACCAGGGCTCGGGTCACAACGGTGATCAGGGCCAGGCCAGCGAGTGTTTGGGTGAAAATCAATCCGCTGTGGTGGTTATTGGTATATTTCAGGAACCGGGTACGGATTAACAGCCAAATCAGGAGTGCTGCCGAAAGAATCAGCGCATAGATTTGGACGGGATGTCGGGTCGCGTTCCAGAGCGAGACGCCCCAGGGCAGCGTGGTTGGGAGTCCGAAGTTATTGCCAGTCGCAAAATTAGCCAGATGGGCACCCGCGAAGAGCAGGATCACGAGGGGACTCAGCGTATCCAATGTGGGCCAGAGAGGAAGGTGGCTGCGTTGGAAGCTGACATAGATCACCAAAGCCCCCGCAAGCAAACCGAAGGGAATATCCAGCATGGTCGGTGTGAAGGAAATGATGCTGAGCGGGTTGTCCGCCATGATGGATGGATTCTGCAAAAGGAATCCCAGCCGTGCGCCGACGATGCCCATCAGTAAACCTAATAGTAAGTTGTTTTCGATGGCGTCGCCGTTGGTGCCCATATTGTTAGCGAATCTCAGCGTAAACCAAAGACCGAACAGCAGGCTGAGGATCTGGATCATGCCGCCGGCTTGAAAGGCGAGCGGGCCGATATCAATGATAGGAAACATCGCTCACTCTCCCTCTGCGATGGCGAAAACCTGATCCAACTGTACGGAAAGGTATCCGGCGCTCATCCCGGAGCCGATGGTGACATCCAGAACGGTGCCGTCCGGCCCAACCAGGATTGAAGTAGGCAGGCCATGCATTTGATAATCCTGCGCCATTTGGCCGTCCCGGTCAATCAGCATCGTGTAGGAATAAGCTTCGGTTTGGAAATATTCGATCGCTGTTGAGAGTGTGTCCTGGAAGGCCATATCGACGGCCAGGATCTCAAAACCCTGATCGGCATAGTCTTGGTAGACTGTTTCGAGATCAGGCATGGCGCCTTTACAGATCGGGCACCATGAGGCCCAGAGGAATACCAGAACCGGTTGGCCGTTGTGATCGGAGAGTGATACGATATCACCCGCAGGGGTCTCCAGGCTGAAACCGGGCGCCTGGAAGCCGGGATGGGCTGCGACGGCCTTGTCCGCTGATTGGGCGAACGGGAACAAGACCGGTGTCAGAATAACCCAAGCCAGACTAGCCAGGAGTAAGCCCCCTGCAAAAATGAGAAACGTTGATTTACGCAAATAGGACCTCAATCAGATTTAGTGGATAGAGATTTGAAGCCGGACTTCAGCGCGGGGTAAAGCGCACGGTAGTCCTCATAATAATTATCGTATACGGGGATGTTTGCCGCAATCGGTGATGTCGCGTCCAGGGTTTGGATCGTCGCTGCGCATGCGCTTTTCACATCCGGCCAGATGGAAACACCCACACCTGCCAGCAGGGCAGCACCGTAACAGGCGCCTTCGGTTGTGTTGACCGTCACCAGTTCGGCATCCATCACGTCTGCCAGGATCTGTCGCCAGAGAGGGCTTTTGGCGCCGCCGCCGGAAATGCGCACTTGTTCAATCTCGCCAACGCCGGCTTCCTTGATCAACGTCATGCTGTCCCGCAGGCCAAAGGCAACACCTTCCAGCACGGAACGGGTCAGGTGGGGGAGTGTATGGCGCACGGTCAGGCCGACGAAGCCGCCGCGGGCGAAGGGATCGGGATGGGGGGTACGTTCACCGGTCAGATAGGGCAAGAACAACAGTCCCTCACTGCCAGGTTTAATGGCTTCAGCGGGTTTGAGCAGTGTATCGTAATCCCCACTGGTTTGGAAAGTATCCCGGTACCAGCGCAGTGAACCACCAGCGGAGAGCATGACGCCCATCAGATGCCAGCCCTGTCCGGGCTTGGGCGGAAGGCTGTGACACATGGCATGCAGACGCCCCTGCGGCTCGATAAAGGCATCGCTGGTTGGTGCAAAGACGACGCCGGAGGTGCCGAGCGTGAGGGCGACGATGCCTTCGGTGACGGCGCCCACGCCAACAGCCTGGGCAGCCTGATCTCCGCCGCCCCCAACGATGGGCGTGCCGGCTTTTAGGCCAGAAGCGGCGGCGCCACCGGCTGAAACCTGGCCGGTCACAGTGGAGCCTTCATAGACTTTCGGCAGGACCTCACGGTTGATGTCGAGTGCAGAAAGTACCTCATCCGACCAATCACGCTGGGTGATATCGAGAAGAGATGTGCCGGAGGCGTCCGCGCAGTCAATCGCGAAATCGCCGCTGAGTTTGAAACGGATGTAATCTTTGGGGAGGAGCACGTGTGCGATCCGGCTGTAGACATCTGGCTCGTTCTCCTGTACCCAGAGGATCTTCGGCGCGGTGAAGCCGGTCAGGGCGGGGTTGCCTGTGATTTGGATCAAACGATCCAAGCCAATCTGGGTCACCATTTCGTCGCATTGATCGCTGGTCCGTTGGTCGTTCCACAGGATTGCGGGACGAAGCACTTCGTTTTGCTCGTCTAACAACACTAGGCCGTGCATCTGGCCGGTCAGGCCAATGCCTTTGATCTCCTCGGGCGAGACATTCGCTTCAGTTATGGCTGTTTTGATACTGTCCAATGCGCCTTGCCACCAATCTGCCGGATCTTGTTCAGACCAGAATGGTTTGGGCGTACTAAGGGGGTAGGTGTGCGTGCTGGTTGAAAGGACTTTTCCGCGATCATCAATAAGGATCGCTTTTGCCCCGGTCGTGCTGATGTCAATGCCTAAGAGTGCGTCCACAATTTCTCCTGAAAAACCTTCAGATATGCCATGCTTTATTTTACTCAATTATCCAGGTCTTTTACGGCGAACCAGAATTAGATAAATGTGAACATGGTAAAATGAATGCGATATTTTTTACGAAAGGATTTTTGATGATCCACGATTCACTCCAAACTAAAGCAATTAATACGATTAAATTTTTATCCGTTGATGGCGTTCAAACTGCCAAATCAGGGCACCCGGGATTGCCGATGGGCGTTTCAGGCGTTGCCTATACCTTGTGGATGAAGGTGATGCGCTATAACCCAAAGAACCCGAATTGGTTCAATCGGGATCGGTTTGTTCTCTCGGGCGGCCACGGCTCAATGCTGATGTATTCAATGTTGCATCTGACGGGTTATGACCTGCCGTTAGACCAGTTGAAGCAGTTCCGCCAATGGGACAGCCTGACACCGGGCCACCCGGAATATGGCCTCACCCCAGGCATTGAAGTGACGACCGGTCCGCTGGGTCAGGGCTTTGCCAACGGGGTGGGGATGGCGATTGCCGAAGCGCATATGGCTGCGGAATTTAACCGACCTGGCCACGATATTGTCGATCACTATACCTATGCTGTCGTCACAGACGGTGACCTGATGGAGGGGATCTCCTCCGAAGCCGCATCGCTGGCCGGCCACCTCCAACTTGGTAAATTGATTTATTTCTATGATAACAACCACATCTCTATTGACGGTTCGACAGAATTAACTTTCACAGAAGATGCCCCAATGCGGTTTGAAGACTATGGCTGGCATGTCACCTTCGTCAACGATCCATTTGACGTTGAAGGGCTGGCGGCCGCCGTGGAGGCTGCCAGGGCGGACCCGCGGCCATCGCTGATTGTCGTGGATACCACTATTGGGCATGGGCTGCCCACGGTCCAGGGGACGGAGAAAGCGCATGGCTCGCCTCCCGGATGGGATGAGATTGACCAGGCCAAGGAGAACGCAGGTTGGCCAAAAGAACCCCATTTTTATATCCCTGACGATGTTCTGGACCATTTCAGAACACGGGTTGGGACCGGTGAAGAGCTGGAAATTGGCTGGGAAGAAAAGCTCTCAGCCTATGCGGAAGCCTATCCCGACCTGGCGGCTGAACTGAAGCGCCGGATTGCGGGGGAACTGCCCGAAGACTGGAAATCCGGTTTGCCAACATTCCCGGCGGATGAGAAGGGTATGGCTTCCCGGGCTGCTTCCGGCAAGGTGCTCAACGGCCTCGCCCAGGTTTTGCCGGAATTGATGGGTGGCTCGGCGGATTTAGCACCCTCTAATAAGACCTGGATTAACGGAGAACCTGATTTCCAACCTGACACGCCCGAAGGCCGCAACATGCACTTCGGTGTGCGCGAACACGGTATGGGTGGGATCGTCAACGGCATGTCCGTCCACGGCGGTCTGATCCCCTATGGCGGCACTTTCCTGGTTTTCTCCGATTACATGCGCGGCGCAGTGCGCCTTTCAGCGCTTTCAGGATACAAATCCATATGGGTTTTCACCCACGATTCAATTGGTGTGGGAGAAGATGGCCCCACGCATCAGCCGATTGAGCATGTGGCTTCGCTGCGGATCATCCCCCATTTGGTCACGCTCCGCCCTGCTGATGCGAATGAGACGGCTCAGGCCTGGCGGTTCGCCATTGAGAATGATGGCCCAACGGCCCTGGTTCTAACCCGGCAAAGCCTGCCAACCATTGACCGTAAGACGTACACTGAAGCGGCGGGTTTGCTCAAAGGCGCCTATGTCCTGGCGGACATGGGTGAGGGCGCCCCCGAGTTGATCTTGATGGCTTCCGGTTCCGAGGTGAGCCTGGTGCTTAACGCTGCCGGCCAGCTTGCTGCCGAAGGTATGAACGTTCGGGTAGTATCCTTTCCGAGTTGGGAACTCTTTGCCGCTCAGCCGCAGTCCTATCAGGACGAGGTTCTGCCGCCCGAGGTGAAGAAACGACTTTCGGTTGAAGCCGGTGTGTCCTTCGGTTGGTCGCGCTGGGTTGGTGATGCGGGCAAGATCATCGGTATCGATAAGTTCGGCGCATCCGCCCCCGGTGATACGGTAATGGAGGAGTACGGCTTCACTGTTTCTCACGTGGTGGAAGAAGCTATGACTCTGATGAAGGCTGAATCGAAATAGACTTGATTCCACCTGGCAGGGTGGGGCGCACGGTAAAAAAGAAAATCTCAAATCTGGCGCTGAGCGGTGCACCTGTGCCGGGTGGGTAAAAATAAAGGTGTTAGAGGCAAAGCAATTGAAAGGAAAGCAATGAATACGGCTGTGAAATTGAACCTGTTGGGGCAGTCCATTTGGTATGATAATATCCGCCGGGCACTGATCGAAGATGGCACATTGATGGATCTGATTGAACGGCGAGAAATTTATGGTGTAACGTCCAATCCCAGCATTTTTAACAAGGCGATTTCTGCCAGTGATGATTATGATGCTGACCTGCAGACGATGGCCTGGGCGGGCCTTTCCGCCAGGGATATCTTCTACAAGTTGGCGATCAAGGACGTCCAGGATACGGCGGACCTGTTCCAGCCGCTCTATGTCGCCACAAATGGTGCAGATGGCTTCGTCAGCCTGGAAGTGAACCCTAACCTGGCGCACGAAACCGAAGAGACGGTTGCGGAAGCGCTCTGGCTCTGGCAGGAAGTGGACCGGCCGAACCTGATGGTGAAGATCCCTGCGACCAAGGAAGGTCTCCCGGCGATCACGCAGGCGATTGCCGCCGGAGTGAACGTGAACGTTACCCTGATCTTTTCGCGTGAACGTTACCGCCAGGTGATGGAAGCCTATCTGCAGGGCATTGAGAAACGTCTAGCCGCTGGGCTGGACGTGGACGGGATTGCCTCAGTGGCGTCATTCTTCGTCTCCCGGCTAGAGACCAAGGCCGATGACCGGCTGCAAGCGATTGTGGACGCGGGTGGTGAAAAAGCTGAGAAAGCGGAAGCGTTGCTGGGCCGTATGGCCCTTGCCAATACAAAATTAGCCTATCTGGATTACGAAAAGGTCTTCACTTCAGAGCGCTATGAGAAGTTGAGTGTGCAGGGTGCACAGATTCAGCGCCCACTCTGGGCTTCCACCTCCACTAAGAACCCAAATTACAGTGATATCAAATATGTGGAGTCATTGGTTGCTGAAAACACGGTCAACACCGTACCTCCGGAGACCTTGACTGCCTATCTGGATCATGGGGATCCGAAGATTACGATCTATGATGATTTAGATTTGGCTGAGGAAGCACTCCAGCAATTTGCTGAATTGGGCTTATCCATTGATAACGTCACCCAGGAATTGGAAGATGAAGGTGTGGCGAAATTCGCCGAATCCTTTGAGAAGTTGATGGACGTTATTGAGACCCGGCGCAAATCCTATCTTGAGGGGCTTGGGGATTTGGCTGAGGCAGTGGCAGAGAAAGTCGCTGATTTCGATGAGAAGGAAACCATTGCCCGGCTCTTCCGATTTGACCCCACGATTTGGACGAACGACCCTGCGGGGAAGAATGAGATTCAAAAACGACTGGGCTGGCTGGCGCTGCCGACCAAGAACCAGACCTTGATCCCCAGGCTGACCCGGTTTGCCGAGCAGGCGCAGGAAGATGGCTTTGAAAAAGTCCTGCTGCTGGGCATGGGCGGCTCCTCGTTAGCGCCAGAGACCATAAGCCTGATTCTGGGGGATTATTTGGAAGGGTTGGACCTGCGGATCCTCGATTCCACCATTCCAGCGCAGGTGGCGGCCCTGGAGGAATGGGTGGATTACGGTAAAACACTCTTCGTTGTCGCCAGTAAGTCTGGCACCACCACGGAAACTCTGAGCTGTCTGCAGTATTTCTGGGTTCGTGCGGGAGAAGAAATTGGCGAAGATCGCGCCCAATCATTCATCGCTATCTCCGATCCCGGCAGCAACCTGGCCAAGTTGGGAAAGGCGGAGGGGTTCCGAGGTGTGTTCACGACCAATCCCAACATTGGTGGGCGCTACTCTGCACTGACGCAATTCGGGTTGGCGCCGGCTGCGCTGATGGGTGTGGACCTGGCGCAGTTCCTTTGGGAAGCGGACGCCATGGCTGAGCGTTGTTCACCTGCGCAGGATACCGTGACCAATCCGGGTGCGGTGTTGGGCATCATCCTCGGCGTCGCCGCCCAAAAGGGACAGGATAAATTGACCTTTATCACCGATGAATCCGTTGCGCCCCTGGGCGTCTGGCTGGAACAGTTGGTGGCCGAGAGCAGCGGCAAGAAAGGCAAGGGCATTGTTCCGGTGGCGGATGAACCGTTGATTGACCCCGCTGAGTACGGAGATGATCGGATATTCGTTTATCTGCGGATGAACGGTGAATATGATGAGTTTTTGGCGGGCGTCCTGCAGGCTGGACATCCGGCATTGACCTTACAAGTGCCTTATCTGTATGACCTGGCCGGCGAGTTTTTCCGTTGGGAATTCGCAATTGCGATTGCTTGCAGCATCCTCGGCGTTAACGCCTTTGACCAGCCAGACGTGCAGGACAATAAGGACCGTACAAAACGTAAGATCAAAGATTACCTGAAAAGCGGTACTATGGCAGAGCAGGAGCCGATTTGGGATGTGGGTGATGTTTCGGTCTTCGGCGCTGATTTTGACGAACTGGCTGGCTGCGAATCGGTGCGGGATGTGGTTGACGCTTTTATCGCACAGGCAAAAGATGGCGACTATATCGCCATCAACGCTTATCTCCCTCGTAATGAGACGGTGGAACAAAAGCTGACGGCCCTGAGGGAACGGATCCTCAAGGCCACGGGTAATGCAACCACTTTGGGCTTTGGTCCGCGGTTCCTGCATTCAACCGGCCAGTTGCATAAGGGCGGCGCCAATAACGGCCTTTTTCTGCAGATCACCCAGGAAGATGAAAAGGATCTGGCGATACCCCGGATGGGTTACTCCTTCTCGGTCCTGGCCCGTGCACAGGCTCAGGGTGACCTGGAAGCGCTGTTGGCTCGTGACAGGCGGGCCATCCGGATTCACCTGCCGGCGGGTGATGAACTTTTGTTCTAACCAAATATAAATAATGAATATCAATCCCGGGTATCTCAGGCGCCTGGGATTTTTTATATCAACGCGGTAAATAAATATTGTATAATTTGCATTGAGAGCACCATATTGAAAAACAAGGCTGATTTTATGGAATTAATGAATGGTCAAATGACGGGATACGGGCACAGATGAAAGTTTTGGCCGTTGACCCGGGTGATAAACGGATTGGCTTGGCTGTCAGCGATCCCACGGGGACGTTGGCGCGCCCACTCTTGATCATGAAACACATTTCCCGGCCGGAAAATGCCCGCAGGATCGCAGAAGCGGCTGCCCAGGAAGGCGCTAGCCTGATCGTCGTGGGACAGCCGTTGGATTCAATGGGTGAGGTCGGGCCGCAGGCTCGAAAATCCATTCGGCTGGCGGACGCTATCCGGACGGCAGGGGGCTGTCGCGTGGTGCTCTGGGATGAGACGGGGACAACCCGGGCCGCGCTGCAGCGCCGGATTCAACTGGGCGTGAGCCGCAAGAAGCGCAAAGGTCATCTGGACGACCTGGCAGCCAGTATCCTGCTGCAGGATTATCTGAATGAAAACGAGGCTCTGGTTAAGGGTCAGGAGGGCAATGATGGCTAAGCAACGCAGACGCCCGATATTCCTCTTAATTGTCATTGTGGTCCTTCTGGTGGGTTGCGTGGGGCTGGTGGCCGGTTATTTAATCGTTTCATCTGAGACCACCCGTTTATTTGGGCCGCCCACGCCAAACCTGACTTTGACCCAGCGAGTTCTCTATCCTTTGGAACTTTTCATACATCGGGAGGCAATGTCCGCACCAACCGATCCAGGCGGGCTGGACACAGATTTCACCATTGAGCAAGGTGAATCGGTCTCGATGGTCTGTCTCCGGTTGGAACAGTCAGGTCTGATTGACGATGCGGAGTTGTTCCGCACCTATCTGGTTTATAGCGGTCTGGACCGGCAGCTTCAGTCGGGCACATACCACTTGAACGCAGGCCTGTCGCCCCTGGCGATCGCCGCGGACTTGCTGGATGCGACGCCGACGGAGACTGTGGTGACGGTCCTGCCGGGCTGGCGGATCGAGGAGGTGGCGGCCAATGTCGCCGCCAGTGGACTGCCGATCAGCGCAGGGGAATTCACTGCTGCGGCTTATGCGCCTGCACCGGAACTGGTCGCGATGCTGCCAGTGGCGCGCGCGCCTTCGCTGGAAGGTTTCTTATTTCCCGGGTCGTACACCGCCTCGCGTGAGAGTGACCTGAATTCGGTCCTCACAATGATGCTTTCGGCATTCGGTGATAACGTGGGGCAGGACTTGCTGGATGGGTTTAGCCGACAGGGACTGACGACTTATGAGGCAGTGACATTGGCCTCCATCATTGAGAAAGAAGCGGTCGTGGATGACGAGAAACCGTTGATGGCTTCCGTTTTTTATAACCGGCTGGCTGAAGGTATTCGGTTGGAAACTGATCCAACCGTTCAATATGGCTTGGGATACCAGGAGGACCTGCAAACCTGGTGGAAGTCCCCATTGTCGAGTGAGGATCTGACCGTCGATTCCGCTTATAATACCTATCTCATTTATGGTCTGCCACCTACACCGATTGCAAACCCCGATCTTAGTTCGCTGCAGGCCGTCGCCCTTCCGGCGGAAACCCCTTATTTTTATTTCCGGTCGGCCTGTGATGGATCGGGCCGGCATAATTTCGCCACGACGTTTGAGGAGCATTTGAACAACGCCTGTGGACAATGACCGTCCAGAAGAGGAGCTGTCATGGCTGTATTAGGTATTGATATTGGTGGATCGGGGATCAAAGGCGCGCCGGTGGATGTTGAGGCCGGTGAATTTCTGGCAGACCGGATCCGGATTCCAACGCCGGACCCGGGTACACCCGAGCAGGTTATCGAAGTCATCCGGCGGATTGCGAATGAATTTGACTGCGGCGGCAAGATCGGTGCAGGATTCCCGGGCGTGGTCCGGCGTGGGGTGGTTGAGACCGCTGCGAACGTTAGCGAAGAATGGGTCGGAAAAGACCTGGCTGGCATGATCGAATCGGTCACAGGCTGCCAGGCGGTCGTGCTCAACGATGCCGATGCGGCAGGGTTGGCCGAGATGCGGTTTGGCTGTGGCAAGCAGTTCGAGGATGATTATGTTCTCTTCCTCACGATTGGCACCGGCATCGGCTCGGCATTTTTTGTTAAGCGCGAGCTTTGGCCAAATTCCGAACTGGGACATTTGAAGATACGCGGGAAAGACGCTGAGCATCGGGCCGGTGATGGTGTACGTAAGGAGAAAGACCTCTCGTGGAAGCAGTGGGGCAAGAAACTGCGCGAGGTGCTGCAGGTCTACGATTTCCTCTTCAGCCCCGATGCGATCATCATTGGCGGCGGTGTGAGCAAGAAATTCCACAAGTACGGCAAACACCTCAAGCACATCAATGCTCAGGTGCTGCCGGCGGAGCTGCGTAACCAGGCCGGGATCATCGGCGCAGCGATCGCCGCGGAAGAATACATTATTATCGATTGAGTTAATAAAAAACCCGGAATTTTCGATAATTCCGGGTTTTTATGGGGTCTAGGGTTGGAATCAGTCATCCATCAAGGCTGTATAGCCCGGTCCATCCTCAAAGAATTTGTAGTTCGGTTTGATGTCCTTGGTCAGGTCAATCTCCTCATCAGGTTCTAGTACTCGAGTGTGGTCGAGATGTACCGGCCCACCTTGATAATCGTGACCGTCGAAGGGTTGGTCGAAGCCGGGTGTACCCGCCGGGGCGGATTGAACTTCGCCGCCCATGGCCAGGAAAGCGGAGGGGACTTCATCTTCCGGGAAGATCGCCTGGAAGGGACATTCGGGGATACAGGCGCCGCAGTCAATGCAGGTCTCCGGGTCGATATAGAACCAGGGATAGTCATCCTCAGGTTTCCCGGCAACGATGCATTCCACAGGACAAACTGTGACGCAGCCTCCATCGCGGAGGCAAAGGCTGGTGATGATGTGGGTCATTTTTTCTCCATCTCTAATTTTATGAGATTGTAGTAGGGTGGATACCCTTTGTCAAGCATCCAGAGTGCATTACAATTAACCTCCATGGACTCAAAACGACAATCCGACACAAGCTATCGTCCCGTCCTCGCCACCCTAGCGGGGATCTTACTGGTCTCAACCGCCTCGATCTTTATCCGCTTTGCACAGGCCGAGGCTTCGTCGATCGTGATCGCTGCGGCCCGACTTGTTGTAGCCAGCCTGGTGCTGGTCCCGCTGGCCTTGCTTCGCCATCAAGACGCGTACCGGGTGCTCTCCCGCGTGGATTGGGGCAAAGGCATCCTTTCGGGAATGTTTCTCGCCCTGCATTTCGCCACCTGGATCACCTCGCTGGAATACACATCCGTCGCCAGCTCCGTGGTTTTGGTGACCACCACGCCGTTGTGGGTTGCCCTGCTCTCACCCCTGGTGCTCAAGGAACACATCCGTAAGGGTGTTTTGATTGGCCTCGCGATTGCGATCCTGGGTGGGGTGATCGTGGGCCTTGGTAACGCCTGTTCGTTCGAGTCGGGGGCGCTGGTGTGTCAGGCGCAATCCCTGGGGCGCAGGGAGATGCTGGGCAATGTCCTGGCGCTGTTTGGCGCCTGGATGGCGGCTGGGTACATGCTGATGGGCCGGCAGCTCCGCAAGAAGCTGGAAACGGTGCCATACACGGCCCTAGTTTACGGCGTCTCATCGCTGATCCTGTTGATTGTGGTGATTGTCCAGCGGGAACCGGTGTTTTCTTATTCAGGTCAGACGTATATTTGGCTGCTGGCTTTAGGGATTTTCCCACAGCTATTGGGCCATTCGTTGTTCAACTGGTCTTTAAAATACATTTCTGCTGCGTATGTTTCGGTGACGCTTCTGGGAGAGCCAATCGGCACAACCGTTTTGGCGTTGATCTTCCTGAAAGAAACCCCCACGCTGCTGGAAGCGGTGGGGGCGGTGTTGATTTTGTTTGGCATTGTAGTTGCCTCACTGGGACGCAAGCGGCGACTTAGTGGGGCATGACCTGTCCATCCATATCTTTTATCATTTCCTCATGCAAGGCTTCCTTTTCCTCTTTGGGCAGTCGTCCATAAAGGTAATTAATTTCGTGTAGCCGTGCAATCAGTCCTTCATTGATCGCGTTGGGGTGCATGCGCCAGCCCCAATTCCCAGAGGGATTACCAGGATAATTCATACGGGCCCATTCTCCAAGATCGAGGAAATCCTGCATGGGCGCCAGAACCCAGGCGGCGACTGATTGCCACAGCGCACGAATCATGGACCAGGCGATGTCCTGTCCGGAACGGGCGAGGTACCGCCGGCAAAGGTCCTTCTCGCGCTCAGGGGCGGACTCGTACCACCCGCGAGTGGTGTTGTTATCATGGGTGCCGGTGTAGGCCACGCATTTGACGGGGTAGTTGTGCGGCAGGAAATCATCATCCGGGTCGGCGGCAAAGGCAAACTGCAGGATCTTCATCCCAGGCAGATTGAATTCATCGCGCATTTTGGTGACGCCCTCGGTGATCACGCCCAGGTCTTCCGCAATAATTGGTAGCTCACCCAACTCCTTTTTTATCGCTCGGAAGAAGTCGGTGCCGGGTCCCTTGACCCATTGACCTTCAACCGCGGTCTCGTTGCCGTAGGGAATTTCCCAATAGGCCTCAAAGCCTCGGAAGTGGTCCAGCCTGACGATATCAACCTGGTTGAGCACCGCCTTGATCCGCTGGGCCCACCACGCATAGCCTTGTTTTTTGTGAACGTCCCATCGGTAGAGAGGGTTACCCCAAAGCTGCCCGGTCTCAGAGAAATAGTCTGGTGGGACGCCCGCCACAACCTCCGGCAGGCCTTTCTCATCCAGATGGAACAAATCCTTATGCACCCAGACATCAGCGCTGTCATAGGCGACGAAGATCGGAATATCGCCGATGATTCGGATGCCTTTTTGATGGGCGTACACCCGTAAAGCCTGCCACTGTCGGTAAAACAGGAATTGGGCAAAGGCCTGTTCCTCGATTTGGTCGATGTGGTCCTTTTTAAAGGCTTTTAATGCCTTGGGATCGCGCAGCCGGAGTTCCTCCGGCCAGTTATTCCAGGCAACCAGGTCGAATTTGGTTTTAATCGCCATGAATGTGGTAAAGGGGGCCAGCCAGCCCTGTTGGGTTGATTTGAAGGTGTCAAATTCAGCACGGAGATCGTCCCGGCTGTCGGAGTCAAAACGTTTGTAGGCGCGATGGACCAGGTTCAACTTCCATTGGATCGCCCGGCCATAATCGACTTTTTCCAGTGGGAAATCGGGGCGATCCGCGAGGTCTTCTTGTTTAAGCAGGCCCTGATCTAAAAGGGTTGCAGCGCTGATGAGATAGGGGTTCCCAGCGAAAGCGGAAAAACATTGGTAGGGTGAGTCGCCATAGCCCGTCGGGCCCAATGGGAGCACCTGCCAAAATTGGCAGCCGCTTTGATGCAGAAAATCCACCCAGCGGTAAGCTTCGGACCCCAGGTCACCAATGCCATCAGGGCCCGGTAAACTGGTTGGGTGGAGGAGGATTCCTGCTGCTCGATGTTGTTCCATAATTAACTCCCATACTATCTTGGAAGATGATCAATTCACTAATGCCTGATACACGTTGATGTATTTTTGGGCGGATCGGTTCCAGGAAAAATCGGTTTGCATCCCATTGATTTGGATCTGATGCCACTTTTTCGTCTCTCCAAAGCGCCTGCAAGCCCGGGAGAGCGTTTGCGCGAAGGCTGAGGGATAAGGCTTATTGAACAGGAAACCCGTACCGCCGTTCACCTTCCGGCTGACATGTTGGATCGTGTCAACGAGTCCCCCGGTTGCCCGCGCGACGGGCACACAGCCGTAGCGCATGGCGATCATCTGGGACAAGCCGCAAGGCTCGTATCGGGAGGGCATCATAAAGATATCCGCACCAGCATAAAGCTGATGAGCCAGGCGGCTGTCGAAGTCAATCACACACCGGACCCGGTCCGGGAATTCCTTTTGCAATTCAAGCGCCATCGCTTCCACTGCCGGAATGCCGGTACCGAGAATGATCGCCTGCCAGGGTTGTTCCGCGCATTGGCGCAGTCCTTTGAGGGCAATATCGATCCCTTTCTGTGGGTCCATCCGGCTGATCAGTGTGATAAGCGGGATATCCGTTCGCTCCTCCAGCTCAAATTGGCGTTGAAGGGCGGTTTTGTTTTCCCCTTTGTCTGCCAACGTGGTTATTGAATAATTCTGAACGATATGGGGATCGGTTTGCGGGTCCCAGGTTTCGATATCGACGCCATTTAGGATGCCCATCAGTACATCTTCCCGAGTCGTCAGGAAGTCTTCCAGACCGCAGCCGAAAGCCGGCGTCAGGATTTCCTCCGCGTAGTGCGGTGAGACAGCTACAATCCGGTCGGCGTAATACAGTCCCATCGGCAGCGCTGCGTGGCGCGCCCATTCAGGTAGGATTGTATCTTTCACCGGGGGCAAACCATACTCCTCCAACGCCTGCTGCATCCCAAAGCCCATGAAGGGCAGGTTATGCAGTGTGAGCAAGCTCCGGCTGTTTTTAAGCTGGGGGGTGCGATAGCGTGGCAGGTTGAGGGCGGAAATGGCGGTTGCAGTGTGCCAATCGTTGGCTTGCAGGATGTCCACCCGCCAGTCTAGAAATTCCGCCAACAGCAGTGCAGCGAATGAAAAAAAGGCAAACTTATACCCATCCTGGAGCGGGGTTGGGGCATAGACTGGTGATTTCTCATCAACGGGCTTCCCATCCAAAAAATAGACCGGGATTTCACCCCGGTCATATTGGTAGACTTGGCATTTCTCAACACCGTTGATTTTTTGGACATCAAATTCGCCTAGAAAGGTCGTCTCGAACCCTTTTTGCTTGATGGCGTAATGGTAGGGCAGGACCAGGCGAATATCCACTCTGTTGGGGGCTTCGTCGGCGAGGCTGGCTCGATAAATGGCATTGGGCAGCGCGCCGGCCACATCGCCCAACCCGCCGACTTTGACAAAGGGTTCGGCTTCCGCAGCCATAAACAGGATGTTGATGGTCATCTAAGGTTGGCTTCCTGATCAGGCTTTGGCGAAGTGATTTTTAACAATCTCCGTGTAATCCTGGGTCTCTGCTTTTTCCGAAGAAGCCCCGAGATAATCCATCAACTCAGCGATCATCTGGGATTTTCGTTCGGCGTCATCCCGGCTCCAGGTACGGCTCTTCACCTCAAGGAAGTGGCCGAGGTCTGGCTGGATCAGGGTGTCAATATTGATGTAGAAATCCACACCTTTATATTGGATCTTGAAGCGCAGCCGGTCTTTCTCGATCCCCAGTTCCTCATCCGGGTCGAAGTATTCCCGATAGAACCGCAGGGAATGCGTGGCGGGTGCGTAATAGCGGCTGCGGGAAAGCATGACGTCATGGTCAAAGGCATCTTCCCGAGTCACGCCGACCAAAGTCAACCGCCCGCGAACGTTTGAGACCTCGCCATCCTCTTCGATGAATTCATCTTCACGATAACGCAATCGACCCTGGTCTTCTTTCTCGAAGAAAAAGTAGGTGTCATATTCATGATAGTGGCGAGTATAAACCAGTTCAATCTCATCTTTATCGAGGGCCTTGATAACCTCATCCGGGTCGTTGATGTGGACCTTGGCCTGGACCTCGAAGCTTTCCTCCTCCATTGCACCACCGATGGCGATCAGCTTGGAGAGCACGGATTGTTCGCGCTCGATCAGGAAGGCATCGATCTTCTTTGCATATTCCTGGGCGCCCTTGATCAGGGTTTTTTCGTCCACGGTGAGCAGAGCGCGATCCCGCATCAGCCATTGACCGTTGACCATCATATCGCTGACATCGGTCGATTTGGCGGCATAGATGATTTGAGCGTAGACTGCGTCCGGATCACGTTCGAAATTCGGGGAATTATGGATTTCATCAATCCCGATCAGTATCAGGTCAGCACGCTTTCCCGGGACCAGCGATCCCGTGATGTGGTCGATGTGGACAGCTTTAGCGCCCATGCTGGTGGCCATCGCCAGGGTCTGGCGGGCCGGCAGCGCTGTGGGGTCACCCGAGGCGGCTTTGGCGATCATGGAGGCCAGTCGAATTTCCTCGATCATGTCGAGGTCATTGTTCGAGGCGGGGCCGTCGGTGCCGATGCCGACGTTGACTTTGAGCTCCAACATCCGCTTTACATTTGCAAAGCCGGACGCTAGTTTCAGGTTGGATGAGGGGTTATGGGCGATGCCGGCGTTTGCATGCTGGATTGTACGCATTTCACCTTCATCGATGTGGACGCAGTGGGCGGCGATAACCTTGGCATCGAAAATACCGCGTTTCTTGACGTAAGGAATGACAGGCATGCCGAATTCCCTGCGGATATTCTCCACTTCGCCGGCCGTCTCGGCCAGATGGATGTGGAGCGGCACATCATACTTCACTGCCAGATCAGCACAGGCCCGCAGGATCTCGTCCGTGCATGTGTATGGGGCGTGGGGACCAACCGAGGGAACGATCAGAGGATGGTCTTTCCATTTTTCGATAAACGCTTCGGCGTTTGCCAGGGATTCTTCATAATAAGTGGCATCGGGTGAAGGGAATTTAAGGATGGATTGCGAACAGATCGCCCTTAAGCCGATCTCAGCCGTGGCTTCTGCAATTTCATCCTCAAAGTAGTACATATCCACAAATGTTGTCGTCCCGCTGCGAATGCATTCCGCACAAGCGAGCTCAGTGCCAAGGCGGACGAATTCGGGTGAGACGAATTCACGTTCAACCGGCATCATGTAACCCATCAACCAGACATCCAAACGCAGGTCGTCGGCCAGACCGCGCAGTAGCGTCATCGGGACATGCGTATGGGCATTGATCAAGCCGGGCATGAGGATCTTGCCGTCGCAGTCCATGACCTTGTCGGACTGCACCTCTTCCAAGACCTCTTCCTCCGGGCCAACAGCCA
>JAXHUD010000059.1:0-13085 GCA_034189815.1 Chloroflexota bacterium | reverse complement strand
AACATCATCGTCTCGATCGCCGTGCTCTATATCCCCACCTACTACCGAATCGTTCGAGGACAAACCTTAAGTGTGAAGAAAGAGCTCTATGTGGAGGCCGCCCGCAGCCTGGGCACCCCCTGGCGGAAGATCCTCACCAGATACATTTTCCCCAATGTGATCCCCTCCGTGGTGATCATCTTCTCGATCAACGTCGGCGACGCTATCCTGACGGAAGCCGGTCTGAGCTTCCTGGGTTTTGGCTTGCCGCCTAACACACCCGATTGGGGTATTGACCTCGCCCGGGGTCAGGACTATGTCCGCCGTGCCTGGTGGCTCATCACCTACCCCGGCCTGATGGTCACAACCGTTACGCTCTCATTCAGTATGCTGGGTGAAAGTCTATCAGAAATCTTAAACCCGAAATTAAGGGATCGATAACATGACAAACGACAAAGAAGTTTTAATGCAAGTTCGGGATCTATCGGTAACTTACAACACCCGACTCGGGCCAGTCAGTGCCGTCGATCACGTTTCATTCGACATTGCCAAAGGTGAGATCCTGGGTCTCGTTGGAGAAAGCGGCTGCGGAAAGAGCACCATGGGTAAAGCCCTGATGCGCATGATCCAAATCCCCGGCCGGATCACCAGCGGCCAGTTGATCTTCGAAGGCGAAGACATCATGACCTATGACCAAAACCAAATGCAAGATTTTCGCGGTCGCAAGATCAGCATGATTTTCCAGGATCCAATGACCTCCCTCAACCCCGTCCAACGGGTGGACGAACATATCATCGAGGCCATTCAGGTGCACGAACCAGAAACCTCCAAAGAAGAAGCTCTTCAAAGGGCCAGCACACTGATTGAACGACTCGGCATTCAGAAACGCCGCATGAGCAGCTATCCCCACCAACTCTCCGGCGGCATGCGCCAAAGGGTCATGGTTGGTCTTGGGCTGGTGCTCAATGCTAACCTGATCGTCGCCGATGAAGCTACCACATCCCTGGACGTCATCGTGGAGGCAAAATTAGCCGATCAATTCCGGGATATCCGGGATGAGTTTGGAGTCACGCTGCTGGTGATCACGCATAACATCGCCCTGGTCGCTGAACTTTCAGACAGGGTGGCCGTAATGTACGCAGGACACATCGTAGAAATCGGTGGCGTGGATTCGATCTTTGACGATCCGCTCCATCCCTATACAAAGGGACTGCTTCAGTCCGTTCCCACCATTCAATTGGATGACGAAGAAGAGTTATACAAAATGCCGGGTGAACCGCCCAACCTCACCCATCCACCAAGCGGCTGCCGGTTCCACCCACGCTGCCCGTTTGCGATGGATATCTGTCCGAAATACGAGCCGCCTCTCGATGAGGTCGTGCCGGGACGGCAGGTGAAGTGCTGGCTCTATACCGATCATCCGGAAAAAACTGAACCCACAATCGAGGTGGCGTCATGACAGAGCAAAACAATACCCCACTTCCAGAGAATAACGATAATCTGGTAGAAGTTTCCCACTTAAAGAAATATTTCTCAGTAGAGACAGGTTTCCTGGCCCAGCTGCTTTCCAAAGAACGTGATTTCGTGCGAGCCGTCGACGATGTCTCCTTCCACATCCGCCGGGGCGAAGTCCTCGGCCTGGCAGGTGAGAGCGGCAGCGGCAAGACCACCATCGGTCGCGTTACAATTGGCTTGGCCAAGAAAACCGAAGGCGACGTTAAATTCGATGGCATTGATCTTTCAACTCTGAGTGACGAAAAGCTCCGGAAACTGCGGCGGCGGATGCAGGTGATCTTCCAGGACCCGATGGCCTCACTCAACCCCCGGATGTCCCTTGGAGACGCTATCCGACAGGGTCTGGAAATTCATTATCCCGAATCGAAAGACGATCACCGGGACATGGTCATGGAAATGATGGAAAAAGTCGGCCTTTCCCCAGCCAAATACTTCTATAACCGCTACCCCCATCAGATCTCCGGCGGCCAGCGCCAACGTGTTGTGATCGCCCGCGCTCTGGTGACCAAACCCGACCTCGTCCTGGCTGACGAACCGATCGCGATGGCGGACGTCAGCGTCCGGGCACAGCTGCTGGACCTGATGGTCCAGCTTAAGAATGAGTTCAACCTGACTTTTCTGTTCATCACCCACGATCTGGCAACGGCCAAGTACATTTGTGATCGCATTGGGATCCTCTACCTGGGTAAGATTGTCGAAATCAGCGACTTGCGTGAAGTCTATGCGCACCCGCTGCATCCCTACACCATCGCCCTGATGGCTGCTGTCCCCGTGCCCAACCCGCACGAACGCCGGACCGAGCCGATGCCCAAAGGCGAAATTCCAAACCCGATCCATCCTCCCTCCGGATGCCGGTTTCACCCCCGCTGCCCCTACGCAAAGGAAATCTGCTCGCGGGAAGAGCCGGAGCTGCGTGAACTGCGCCCTGGGCACCAGGTCGCTTGTCACTTCGCTGAACAATTCCTTTAGAGAATATGCAGAATTAGATAAAAGAATCGACTAAAAAAAACAGACACCTATTCAAGCAAGTGTCTGTTTTTTTTGAATTAAAAGGACTCTCTATCAGGAATCTCGATGCCGTAGATCGATCAACATCTGGACGAGTAATTCGTGGCCCGGGATGGATAAATGCTCACAAATCCGATCGCTCATTGCCATCACGCGTGCCTTGCTCGGCGCCATTAACTTCATGAACTGTGGATAACGCTGATCGAGTGCGGTGAACCGTTCATCCAGGGTCACAAAACGGTCTCCCTCCACCAGCTTATCGCAAAAGAAAACCAGGTTGACCTCCCAGGGACGGTCCGCTGCGCCGGGCCGCAGGATGGTATCCAGGTTATGGCCGCGCACGATCGCAGCCAGATCTGGAAAGCCTTCTCCCTCAAGGAAATCGGCGCCGACCCTGCCATGTTGATGACCTTTGGACAAGGTCTTGATTTTGTCCAAATCATGCATCAAACCACCCCGGTGGGTCAGGATCGGGTCAACCCTGATACCCCCTCTGCGAAGCAAGACTGCCAGCGTATAAGCGCCCCAGGCCACCTGGCGAACGTGCCGCCGGATGTTCTCCGGTAATTCCCACGCATCCCACCAGGCTTCACACTGTGCCACCGTCGGATGACACAACTGTTGGCTCAGGTTTCCCAACGACGAAGTATCCCTCAGTTCGGCATCATGAAGCGGTTCAACCTTTGGCGCAAGTTTCTCCTCGGGATTGAACCAGATTGTCTTGGCAGCGCGATCCCGCCAGGCTGACAACTGTTGATAATCCTGGTCCAGAAAAGCAAATGTCGTCTCTGGGGTGTGTCTCCCATGATTTGGAGTTGCAATCTCAAACCCATCCAGCCGTAGCGCCGCCCCAGAGAGTTGGTTTCCGACACGGATGCGATCAAAAATTGTCTCTGTGGTCAGAATCAGGCTGATGTTATCCGGCATCGGTGGCGCTCACTTCCGGTTCCTCAACCATTTTCTTTTTGAAGACCATTGGGATCAGCGGCAGGGCCAGCAGGTTGACAACGGCCAGGATGATAAAGGTCCAGGGATATCCCACCCCGTCCACCATGACCCCCGTGATCGCCAGACCGATCCCCGTGCCGATATTGGCAATTGCCATCAAGATCGAAAACATTGATGCCGCAATCCGCGAGTCGGTGCGGGCCATTGACGTGGCGAAATAAACGGTTTCATAAAAGCCGAATGCAAACCCGAAGATCAGCGCAATCACAAAAGCGATCGCTGGGGTCGGGACGATCAGGAACAGCAATATGGAGGCGAATGAAACGACCATCGCGTAAAGAACGGACTTTCTGTGGCCCAGCTTATCCGTTCCGCGCCCGCCCAGCACACCACCTAACACAATCCCCAAACCCCAAACTGCGGAATACAGCCCCGCCATGAAAGTTGAGATTTCAAAGCGCGTTTCGAAAAAGGGATTCATAATCTCTGCGACTGAATTAATGATAAAAGAATATAACGCGCCCAAAACCGCCAGGCTTAGGACCTCTTTACGGCCCAGGCTATTAAAAGCTGACCATTCGAAGGCCGGCCGTTCCGTCACCCTCGATTCCTTAATGAAGAAAGACAGGACTAACGTGACAGCGCTGATTGCTGAAAGTGACCAGAACGCGAAATGCCAGGAGACAAAATCGGCAAAAAATCCAAAGAAAATGCTGATCACGACCACGCCCAAGGCCCGTGCGCTGACCATCAGGCCCTGGATCGCGCCCTGTTCATCTTCCACAGTGGTATCCAATGCCAGACCATCCGTTGCTGTGTCATACAGGGCCATGCCCGCCATCATCAGGAAACCCAGCAGGGCATACATGCCGAAATTCTCACCGGGATGGATGAGCGGGACAAACACCAGGCTGATCGCCTGCACGGCCACACCAATTAGAATATAGGGTTTGCGATGCCCCAGCCCAAATAAACTCACCCGGTCAGAGAGAATCCCCAGAAAGATCTTCAGCACAAAGGGCATCATTCCAATCAAACCAATCAGCCCCACCCCCTTCATATCCACCCCGAATGAAAGCAGGTAAATTCCGTTGAATCCAGTGAAGTAACTCAGGATCGCCCCCTGGATGAAATATAACATCCCAAACATGAGGTAACGGAATGATTTACGCATGATATCTCCTTGCTGTCAGTTTGTTGGCATTAATAAATGAGTATAAAGGACAAGCTATGCCGGGTCAACAAAATCACCAGGCAGAACCAGCATTTAGATATGAAAAGCTGTTTGTATGGAAATAATCAAAAAGGAGATCCTGGTGTTACGAGAAATATGACTAATTCACTGATTATGGAATGATTTTACTGCTATCTGACAGGAAGGTATCTTATGGACCTCAATAAAACCTCCTGGATCAACCCCCTAAGCGATTGCACACTAACCGTAAACGCATTGACGGTGACAACAGATCCAGAAACCGTTTTAAGGCAAAGGTCCTTTTACGGCTTCAGGGACAACAACGCTCTCACCTTCCTGAGATCAAGCCAGGAGAACCAATTCACCTTCTCTGTCCGGATCAGGTAGCAGCCAGAAATCTCTTCGATCAATGCGGGATCGCCCTCTGTCAGGACTCGGAGAATTGGTTCAAATGCGGGGTGGAATACGATACGCCAGCCTTCTCTCGGCTGGGCAGCGTTGTCACCAATCTGGGATATTCCGATTGGGCCACCACCAATGTGGAATCCAGCTTTACAGACGTCTTCTATCGTCTCAGTAAACGGGGCCAGGATTACCTAATCGAATTTTCTGAGGATGGCGCTGCCTATCACCCGATGCGGATTTTCCACATGCATCACCCCAGCGAGACGGTCCGGCTCGGTGTGCTTGCCTGCAGCCCAACAAAGAGCCCATTTACAGCCCAACTTTCGTAATTTGAGTTAGGCGAATGCCTTTGGCAGCCCCACAGTTGACGAAACCCTACCAGGCAACAATTTTGAGTTTAATCCCCAGTCAAAGGTGAAAGATTCAGATGCCATACCGAGATCTCCAAAGAGGAACTGAGTCGTTTACCGACATCACGTCCAGAGAGCGTACACCTGCCTGTGGTAAAATTATCAAAGTGAAATAATTTCTGTCAAACCAAACATGATTATCCAGACTAACCGTCAAACCTTCTGGATTTGGGAGCAATAATGGTATCTTCGCTTCAGAAAGGAATCAGCGCTGCGAAGGCCGGGCGCATGCAGCAAGCGCTCGACTTCCTGAAGGACGCCATCATCGAAGAGCCGCAAAATGCGGAGGTTTGGGTCTGGGTTGCCGCCATTATTGATGACCTGGACAAACAGGAAATCTTTCTCAAAAAAGCCCTTGAAATTGATCCCCGGAATATCCCTGCCCAGCGCGGCCTGGCTTATTTGCGGAAACGCAAACGGGACCAATCCGAAGTTGCGGATGATCACCTCTCCGATCACACCAGCCCCATCTCCCCTTTCCCATCCTCAGACCGACCAAAACAGGAGCGTGCTGCTGCCGCACAGCAGGACTTGGATCTGCAAGGCATTGATGGGATCGCGAAACAATCGGATGATGCAGCTGCGACCTCGGATCGTGCACCGAAAGAAGGCTTTTTATCAGACTTACCAAAACTGACTCCCGTTGAGATTATTCTGCTGGGAGTCGTGGTAGTCGTATTCTGTTTCATCGGCCTGCTGGCCGCCAGCGCAGTATTTGATGTTGAGCTGCCCTTCGGTTCCCTGGGCCAAAAGCTCGGACCGTCGGAGATGGCGCTGCCCTACAACGGTATCTTCCTCTATGAAGATGAAAAATTCATCAATATCCCCATGCACCGAGGTTTGCCGTCAACGGACGAAGGGATACCGAGCAGCACTCTCATAGACCCTGTTGTTATCGTTTGGGATGAAGGCGTTGACCCGGAACGCCTGAACCTTATCTATGAAACCGGTGTTTACGTCCCCTTCTCAACCAACAGTCTGCGCAGTGATCTCATGAGCCTTACGCCAGAAGAAGACCTGCTTTCAGGCTTGTATTGTTTCCAACAACTGCCAATGGAATCACCCCTTGAAACCGCTTTGTACTGGTGCTTTAAAGTCAATCCCTCCTCTGCTAATTAAAACGCTGATCCACATCAGAAACGTTCTCTTTCGCGTGCTCTATCGACGAAATCCCCAGAAACCCAGAAAAAGTTCTATAATCATTACGAGATATTTTAGCCCCTCATGTAAACGGGAGACTTATGTCAGCTCATCACATCCTTGAATCGACCTTCATCGCGCCGGATATTAAACGGTTTGTTATCCAAGCCCCCGTCATCGCACTCAAACGGCAACCGGGGCAATTCGTCATTGTCCGAACTTCGGAAACGGGCGAACGCATCCCTCTGACCATCGTTGATTCGGATGCTGATGCCGGCACTCTGACGCTCATCGTTCAAGGAATCGGTAAATCCACTCGGGCACTCAACGAACTTGAAGCCGGAGACGAGATCCGCGATGTAGTCGGCCCATTGGGGAATGCCTCCGAGATTGCCGATTTCGGACACGTCGTTGTGATCGGCGGTGGAGTCGGCACGGCCGTCAGCTTCCCCCAGGCCAAAGCACTCAAAGCGGCTGGGAATCGGATCACGGCCATCATCGGCGCTCGAACAGAATCGCTGATTATCCTACAAGAAGAAATGGAAGCCATTGCCGATCAGGTATTTATCTGTACAGACGATGGCTCCTGCGGACTCAAAGGTTTCGTCACCCAACAGCTCCAGGCATTGCTGGATGGAGAGGATATACCTGACTACGTCCTCGCCGTTGGCCCGCTGCCTATGATGCGGGCGGTCACAGAGCTGACCCGACCCTACGGCATCCAAACGGTTGTCAGCCTCAATTCAATCATGGTGGACGGCACAGGGATGTGCGGCGGTTGTCGCGTGGTCGTAAATGATGATGTAAAATTTGCCTGCGTCGATGGCCCCGAGTTCGATGCGCATGCTGTGGACTTCATCACCCTGATGAATCGCAATAAAGCTTACAGACACGAAGAAAACTGTGCCTTGGAAGAAGCCGCGGAGAAATTGGAGCAGGGCCAACGAAAAGCTGCTTATAAAACCCCGCGCCAACCCATGCCGGCCCGAGCACCCGCTGAACGCCGCCGGGATTTCAATGAAGTCAACCTGGGTTTTACAGAGGCGCTTGTCCAATTGGAAGCCCAACGTTGTTTGAACTGCCGCCGGCCCGCTTGTGTGGCGGGCTGCCCGGTGGGCGTCCGGATACCAGAATTTATCCAATTGATCACCCAGAACGCATACGAACAAGCTTCCCAGCTCATCAAACAGGACAACGTCCTGGCCGCGGTCTGCAGCCGGGTATGCCCGCAGTCGGATCAGTGCGAAGGCGCCTGCATCCTGGAAAAACGCGGTGATTCCGTCGCAATCGGCGCCCTTGCGCGGTTCGTCACGGATTACGAACGCCAGCATGGTGACCTGTTGCCCAAGCCCATTCCGTTGAGCAAAAAAACAGGGCGCAAGGTGGCCGTCATCGGCTCCGGTCCCTCGGGCCTTTCCTGTGCCGGGGATTTGATCCGAATGGGTCACGACGTGACCGTCTTCGAAGCCTTCCATGAGTTCGGCGGGGTGCTGACCTACGGCATCCCCGAATTTCGGCTGCCAAAAGATATCGTCCGAGAAGAAGTAAGCGCCCTGGCCGCGTTGGGTGTGGACTTTCAGCCTAATATTGTGATCGGCCTGACCTATACCATCGATGAACTCCTGGCCCAGGAAGGCTACGATGCCGTCTTCGTCGGGGTCGGCGCGGGCCTGCCATATTTTCTCAACGTGCCCGGTGAAAATCTGGTGGGCATTTATTCCGCTAACGAATTCCTCACCCGCGTGAACCTGATGAAGGCCTACCAATTCCCGAACTACGATACGCCCGTCATTGACTGTAAGGACAAACATGTGGCCGTAATCGGCGGCGGGAACACCGCCCTGGATTCCGTGCGTGTGGCTCTGCGTCTGGGTGCAAAGAAAGGCAGCATTATCTACCGCAGGACCGAGCAGGAGATGCCTGCCCGAGCGGAAGAAATTGCCCATGCCCAGGAAGAAGGCGTAGATTTCCAATTCCTCAAGAGCCCTGTAGCTTTCCTGGGCTATGAACAGGGATGGCTCAAGTCAATGCGGGTCATCCAAATGGAATTGGGCCAGCCGGATGAGTCTGGCCGCCGCCGACCGATCCCAATCGAGGGCTCTGAAACGGACATCCCTGTGGACTTGGTGGTTGTGGCGATTGGCAATGGCTCTAATCCCATCATTGAACGTACGACGGCCGACCTGGACTTCAACCGCTGGGGCAATATCACGGTGGATGAAGAAACGATGGCTACCTCAAAACCCGGCGTCTTTGCCGGCGGTGATATCGTCACCGGTGGCGCAACCGTGATCCTTGCGATGGGCGCTGGACGTAAGGCTGCACGTGCCATTGATGCGTACCTCAACACCGCAGCCCAAAAAAAATCTAAACAAGGAGAGCAGTTTGTCTAACCCCCTGAAAATCGTTTGCATCGGCGCCGGAAGCTATTCTTTCGGGGTCACAACCCTGGTCTCAATCCTGCAGCGTCCACGCCTGAAAGGTAGCGAACTGGTCCTCGTGGATAGGAACGAATCCCATCTGGAAATTATGCGGCAGCTTGTGGCCTGGCTCAATGACGCGTGGGATGCACAGATGCAAATCTCAGCCTTCACCAGCCATCACCCCGCCCTTCAAGATGCCGATTTTGTGATCAACGCCACTGAAGTGGGACCACGAGAAGCACTTTGGGAATCGGACTGGCAAATCCCAATGAAATATGGTGTCCGCCAGCCCTATGCCGAGAATGGCGGCCCCGGGGGGTTCGCACATGCGGCCCGGAATATCATGCCAATCCTCGGAATGGCTTGGGATATGGAGAAGCTTTGCCCTGACGCGTGGTTCATCAATTTTACCAACCCCATGCAGCGGATCTGTGCGGCGATTCACCGGCACAGCAAGATTAAAGTGGTCGGTCTTTGTCACCAATTGGGGGCAGGCTATGCCATGGTCGGTAAGGCCCTTGCGAATGATCTGGATATCACCGTGCCACCCGCCTTCACCAGCACGCACGCCAGTCCCAAGTATAATGAGGCACGCGCGGTCACAACGCTGGAAGCGATGGACAAAGTCAAGATCACGGCAGCGGGTGTCAATCATTTCACCTGGATGCTTTCCCTGCGAGACCGGACAACGGGTGAAGATCTTTATCCGCTCTTTCGCCAACGCTGGCATTCACTTCCCGAGACCTTCGAACCACTCACCAGGCGACTGTTCGATGTATTCGGCCTATTCCCCATCCCAGGCGACGAACACCTCTGCGAATACCTGCCTTGGGTCAGCGACCCCAATACCGAACCCTGGGAGAAGTACGAATTGGACCTTTACGAATGGCAAGCCCACAGCCAGGGTCGAGATGACCAATGGGTTGTTCTGGAGAGAGCCATTGCAGCCCAAAAGGACCCCGAGCAATTCATTCCCCCCTACAGCGAAGGCGCCCCGGAAGTAATTGAGAACGTCGCTTTCGACACCGATCTGGTTTGGGAGGCCGTCAACGTCCCAAACCTGGGCCTGATCGACAACCTGCCCAAGGGTGCCATTCTGGAGTTACCGGGTGTCCTGAGCGCCGGCGGCGTCACGGGCCTTCACCTGGGCCCCATGCCGGAAGGCATCGCCGAACTCCTCCGAAGGGAGATCACCATCAGCCATCTCACCGGGGATTCGGTCGTTGAGGGCAGTCGCCAACTGGCCCTTCAAGCCTTGCTGCTGGACCCAGTCATCCGGGATATCGACATAGCACGTAAGATCCTCGACGATTATCTCATCACCTATAAGGAACATCTGCCGACTTTTTGGGACTAATTTTTCATCCCATCTTAAACACCGGTATGGTAAATTTTAAGTATTGAATGGTTAACAATTTGGAGAAATTATGGATGACAAAATAACACCTGTCGAACCGAAAAGCAAAACAGAACAAATGTCGGGATTCGTACGAGCCCTAAGTGAACCGCTTTCCCAACATGGATGGCCCACCTGGCTGGTCTATCTCCTCGCCGTCATCGGTGTGATTTATCTGCTCAACCCGACGTTGGGTATCCTCGAATTCCTGCCCGACAACCTTCCCATCGTTGGTAACCTGGACGAGAGTGTCGCAGTTATGCTGGTCCTGGCAGGCATTGTTGAGAAGCTGGAAGGAAAGAAAAGGCCAGAGGAGATAATTGATTCCGTTGAGCCAGCAGAAGACCCATCTGACGACTAAATTTGCTGCAAATCCCGAAGAAATAAACGGATTTGACGCACTTAAATTTTCATAGTATATTAGAAAAAGATGGTTAACGGAAGTTCGATAAGAAGCAGACTCGTTTTGTTCTTGTTTGGAACGTACGTTAGCAAGACCGTGAAGGAATTTTGTAAAAAGGAGGTTTCCAAGCATGGCAGAACGAGAACTTGGCGTTGTCAAGTGGTTCAATGGCGAAAAAGGCTATGGCTTTATTGCTTTGGACAGCGGCGAAAAAGACGTTTTCGTACACTTCTCTGCGATCAATGCTGAGGGTTTCCGAACCCTGCGCGAAGGTCAACGAGTAGAGTTTGAAGTCGTCCAGGGCCAGAAAGGCCCCCAGGCTCAGAACGTCGATATCATCGAGTGAGCTGATGAAATTATTCAATTAGAAAAAAGTGGTGCAATTCAATTTGCACCGCTTTTTTTATTCCTGGGGATTATAAATAATTGTCATCAGGCTATACGATAAGCATATTGATTTATTTCGGTATTACACAGGTTGGTTCGGCAAAACCGCACTGATCGCGTTTCCCCCCAATGATTTTGACTGATAAAGCGCCCGGTCAGCCGATCGATAGAGCTTATCCAGGGTCACTTCTTTTTTCTCGCTCACACCTGAGATGCCAAAGCTGGCATGGATGCTGAGGACTTTGCCCTCATACTCAACGAATTGTGTATTCAGCGCTTTACGCAAGCGCTCCGCCAATGCCGTAGCTGCTTCAACACTGGTCTCCGGGAGTAGGATCACAAATTCCTCACCCCCGAATCGGGCGAGGTCATCCGATTGGCGGATCATCTTGGAAAAGGTCATCGCCACCGTTTTCAATACCAGGTCGCCAGCGGCATGACCATAGGTGTCATTGATCTTTTTAAAGTGATCCAGGTCCACCATAATCATCGAGAGATTACCGCCGTATCGTTTTTGTCGGGCGATTTCCTTCCGCGCGATCTCATCAAAATGCTGCCGATTATAAATGCCCGTCAGGCCATCCCGCGCAGCGATCCATTCCAGCCGTTCCATCAGCTCTTTTTCTTTGGTGAACTCGTAAAAAATAATCACTTGCCCCAACAGCTCATCTAGACGGTTGCAAATAATAGACTTATTGACCCGATAAAAGAAAACATTATCACCAACCGTGAACTTAAGCTCAGTTCGATCATTAAAATCTTCTCGGATCAAATCCAGAAGTGAGGGATCACTCGTAAATATTTCATAAGCCGATGTGCCGATCATTTTTTGAGATAATGCCGGGAATATTTCCTGCATCGCCGGGTTAAAATCAACCAACCTATCTTCCCGATCCAAAATCATCGTCGCAGTCCCCATTTTTTCAAAAACAATGTCTCGCGCCAAAGGGATCACATCCAGAATATTCAACTGCGTAAAACCATAGACGAAGAAGAGGCCGCTGAGACCTAGCATGACCGGCGTGAAGTCAATATTTGTTTCAAATATCTGCAAGTTATAGAGGAACAGTCCTATCCAGGGCGGGATTGAACCCAACAAATAAACGATTGCCTGCTTTCTCGAGGACCGGGCCGTGCGCATTGAAAATATGGTGAACAATATCGTACTGATACCAAGACAAAAACTATAGTAACCGATGGCAATATAATTCCACATATTTCGGTCATAAGAAAAAATTGGGAATGCGCCTCCGGTTTCCATCCGTGGATTGAGGTGGGCCAGGTTCAACCAACCCAGAGTTTGGGAAGTAGCCAGCAGATAAAGCGGGATGATGCCCAGAAGGACGATCAACCAGGGTTTGATTTTTTTATCAAATCCCGTCACACTGAGGGCAAAAAGCAGCCAGGTTGGAGCAATCAATTGGATCCCCCAATGCTGAATCCGTACCCAGAACATCGCCATTGCCAGGCTATTTGACAGAAGTTCCATGCCGTAGCCAAAGGCATAGACGGTCACCGATGACAGGCATAGGGCCAGGAAGATCGCCGCTTTACCCGAGGCGCGACGCCGCCAGGCCACGAGAGAGAGCAATAATACAACCAGAGCTGTCCCAAATTGGAGCAATACAATTACTAATCTTTCGTTCATCTAATTGACCTGCCGGTTAAAAATTGATGCAATGCTGTATGAATTATCTTCTCAGGCAATCAACAAGCATAAAAAAGCGATTGATGGTATTGATGTAACCAAATAACCTCGTCCGAATTTGAAAATTGTTCATAACAAAAGCGGACTTATTTTCTTTACGTATTATATGGAAAAGTAGTTTCAAGCAGGAATAAGTATATTCCACAACCTTTGATAACCATGGACCCC
>JAXHUD010000058.1:0-13150 GCA_034189815.1 Chloroflexota bacterium | reverse complement strand
CTTACAGCCTCCTGCAAGGTGAGTTGACCGCCGGTGATTTCCTCCTATATACCGGAGCGACGACCACCATCGTGTTCTGGCTCAGTGACACCCTTCGAGACCTCGGTTTCATCCAGGTCCATCAGAAATACGTCCGCCGATACCAGCAATTCCTCACCAATGTACAAATCCCTGAAGACAGCGGCCTGCCCGTCACAGCCCACCTGGCCGGTTTTGACATCGAATTTAAAGACGTCTCCTTCAAATATCCAGATTCCGATAAACTGATCCTGGAACACCTCAACCTCAAAATCCCCTACGGCGAGCGGCTTGCCCTGGTCGGCGAGAATGGCGCCGGAAAAACCACGATCGTCAAGCTGCTGACCCGGCTCTATGAACCAACGACCGGGCAAATCCTGCTCAATGACCGCGATATCCGGGATTATGACTATTTTAGCTACCAGGACCTGATCTCAACCATCCTGCAGGATGCGAAAATCTTTCCCTTCACGCTGGCGGAGAACGTCGCTCTGGAAAATGAGCTGGACCGCAAGCGGTTGTCCGAAGCGATCAATGCCTCAGGGTTAGCATCCTTCGTCGATTCGCTCAACGACGGCTCGGATACCTGGCTCCTAAAGATTTTGAACGAGGAAGGCATCGACCTCTCAGGCGGGCAGCGCCAAAAGCTGTTCCTAGCCCGGGCGCTCTATGAAGACCGGCCCTTCATCGTCCTGGACGAACCCACAGCAGCGCTGGACCCCCTGGCCGAATATGAGATGTACCAATCCTTTGACAGGACTATTGAAAACAAGTCCGCAATCTACATCTCCCACCGCCTCTCGAGCACACGGTTTTGTAACCATGTGGCCTTCCTGGAAAATGGCAGGATAACGGAATATGGCACGCATGAGTCCCTGCTCCGCCAAGGCGGCGCCTATGCCGAACTCTTCGAAATCCAGGCGCAATATTACAGAGAAAAGAAATTATCTGAGGAAGGAGCGAGCCATGCGTAAGAATTTTAAATTGCTGGTTTACTTCCTCGGGGTCATCCGAAAATTCTCGAAGAAATTCATTCCACTATCCATCGCCATTGCGCTTCTGCAGGGTCTCTCGCCCCTGGTCAACATCATCGTGCCAAAGCTCATCATCGATGAACTCTTGGGAGCGCAGGACGTCCAGCGCCTGGTAGTGCTGGTCGGGATCCTTGCCGGCGCCAATCTCATCCTGAAGCTCCTTGAGGTGACGCTGAACAGGAGCAAGGCACTCGAACTGGAGAACCTCCAAATCGATAACGATAATGCCCTCGCCGATAAATGCATGACCCTCCGGTTTGAGGATATCGAGAAGAAATCCATCCTGGACCTAAAGGAGCGGGCGGTCCAGGGCACTTATCGTTTCTATGAGCTGGCGGAATTGATCGGCGTCGCCGCCAAATCTCTGGTCAGTCTGATGAGTCTCGTCATCCTGCTGTTCACCTTCAATGGCTGGCTGATCCCAATCCTCGCCGGCCTAACCTTACTAAATACAATTTTTTACAAGCGCATCAGCGATCTCCGCTACAAAGACTCGCTGGAAACCATCCCGGCCAACCGGGGCTTCTCCTATTTCGGATCCCTGGCCTACGATTTCTCCTTCGGGAAGGACATCCGGCTTTCACATTGCGCGGATTTCCTACAGCTCAAGGCACGCCGATATCTGGATAGAATACTGGAGGTTTACAGCAAGGAGTACACAGAAACTGGTAAGATGCAGGGCATCACGGGAATCAATATGCAGTTCCAATCCTTCCTGGTATATGGTTGGCTGGCCTGGAACGCCGTCCGGGGCCTGCTGAGCATCGGCGATTTCACCATGTACGGCAATGCCGCCCGACAGTTCAGCCAGGCACTCACCAGTTTGGTGGACAGTCTGATCGGTATCAATGGATTGACCCTGCATATCAAACCCTACAAGGACTTCGTTGCTTTGCCGGAAGCCGCTGAAACCCAAACCGGCCCCAACCCATTGAGGCAGGTAGGTGGAACGCCGCTTGTCTTCGGTTTCAATCATGTCTGGTTCCGCTACCCGGGAACCGACCGTGACGTGCTGCAAGATATCAACATCCAGATACACGAACAGGAAAAACTATCCATCGTGGGCCTGAACGGCGCCGGGAAGACCACGTTTATCAAACTGCTCTGCCGGCTCTACCAACCCACGCAGGGCACTATCACCCTGAATGGTGTCGATATCAACGACATTCCCCTGGATGATTATTTAGGGTATCTGTCTGTCGTTTTTCAGGATTTTCAACTGCTGGGCTATTCGGTCGCAATGAATATCACCGCTTCACCCACGCCAGACAGCGACCGGTTGGACCATGTTGTGAACTTCTTCGGGATTGAGCAAATTCTTGAAAATTTACCGGAAGGACTGGAAACTTCTGTCAACCGGACGCTGGACAAACAGGGCGTCACCTTTTCCGGCGGGCAGATGCAAAAGTTCGCCATCGCCCGGGCGCTCTATAAAGACGCACCGGTGACCATCCTCGATGAACCCACCTCAGCGCTGGACCCGCGCAGCGAATATGAGGTCTATCGAAATTTCGATAAGCTGGCCCAGGGGAAGACCGCCATCTATATCTCCCACCGCCTGTCCAGCACTCGGTTCACGGACCGAATCGCTGTCTTCGATGCGGGTCGGATCGTGGAACTGGGCACCCACGATGGCTTGATTGCCGATCAGGGGCTCTATTCAGAGATGTATGCCAAACAGGCGCAGTATTACCAGTAACCAAGGGTAGTAACCCTCCCGAAAATACAAAAAGCGACCTATGCAAGGTCGCTTTTTTTCAATTCGAAAAAGCCGTTCACTCCCACTCAATCGTGCCGGGCGGCTTGCTGGTGATGTCATAGACCACGCGGTTCACACCCTGCACTTCGTTGACGATCCGGTTGGCAACCCGCGCCAGCAGGTCAGCGGGCAGCCGCGCCCAATCCGCCGTCATGAAGTCTTCCGTGGTCACCGCGCGCAGCGCGATCACCTCTTCATAGGTGCGCTGGTCGCCCATCACACCGACCGCCTTCACGGGCAGCAGCACCGCGAAGGCCTGCGCCGTGCCGCCCTCACCCGCCGTGAAGCGCAATAATCCGGCAGCCCCCAGTTCCTCGGTAAAGATTGCATCCGCCGCGCGCAGTTTTTCGACCCGCGGCAGGGTGATCTCACCCAGGCAGCGCACGGCCAGCCCGGGCCCCGGGAAAGGCTGCCGCCAAACCAGTTCCGTGGGCAGTCCTAACGCCTCCCCCACCTCGCGCACCTCATCCTTAAATAGATAGCGCAGCGGTTCGACCAGCTCGAACTGCATATCTTCCGGCAGCCCGCCCACGTTGTGGTGCGTCTTGATCCGGTGCGCCTTGGCCCGTTCCGGCGCGCGGGATTCGACCACGTCGGGGTAGATCGTCCCCTGCACCAGGAAGGGTGGGTCGCCCAGGTCATGGGCCGTGGATTCGAACAGCCGGATAAAGGTCTCGCCAATAATCGAGCGTTTCTGCTCCGGTCCAGTTACATTTTCCAAATTATCAAAGAAGGTCTCAATCGCATTGAGCGCCAACAGGTCCGCACCCAGGTTCTCCCGGAAGGCGCGTTCGACCCACAACCGTTCATCCTTGCGCATCAGGCCGGTATCGACAAAGACGGCCGAAAGCTGATCGCCCACGGCCTTCTGCACCAGGGCGGTTGCCACGGCTGAATCCACACCACCGCTGACGGCCGAGAGCACCCGGGCCGATCCCACCTGGGCCCGGATCCGCGCCACGGCCTGCTCGATGATCGCCTGAGGGGTCCAGTCCCCGCGGCAGCCGCAGATCTCCCGCACAAAGCGGGTCAGGATGGCCTTGCCCGCCGGGGTGTGATGCACTTCCGGATGGAACTGTAAACCGTAACGGTCGCTCTCCGCGTTCCCAATCGCTGCCACTGGGCTGTTCTCGCTGCGCGCCAAAATCTCAAACCCTGCGGGAGGTTCTTCAATCCGGTCGCCGTGCGACATCCAAACGCCGGTGTCCTCATCCATCTTCAATAGTGCCGAGCTGCGCAGGACATCGATCATCGCCGGGCCGTATTCCCGCTTCCCGGCAGGGGCCACCTTCCCGCCCAGCGCCCGGGTTAGGACCTGCATACCGTAGCAGATCCCCAGGATAGGTACACCGGATTGCAGGACATAGTCCGGCAGGTAGGGCGCGCCGGGGTCATAAACCGAGCGCGGACCGCCCGAGAGGATGAATCCCGAGGGTTGGTGGGCCATGACGGCCGCTTCCGCGGCATCCCAGGGAACCATCTCGCAATAAACCTGAGCCTCACGTACGCGCCGGGCGATCAGTTGCGTATATTGGGAGCCAAAATCGAGCACGACAATGGTTTCAGTTTGGGGGTCAGTCATGGGACTCCTGCCAGGTATCGCTCATCAGGCGCCAATGCCACTCCTGAACCGCAGCGAAAAGCGCGGCATAGCGTTCGGCGGGGTCAGGGACGGCCCCTGCAATGAAGGGACAGCCTTTAAGGGAACGATCAGCAGATGCAGCGCGTGAACCAGTTGGGGATGCGCAAAGGCGACCCAATAATTATTTTGATAAAGACGATCAGCGGATAAGAAATGGTCCATATGTCTGAAAAACAAGCTCACCAGCGAGCGCGGCGCCCGCCACCAGGCCAGGTGTAAGCCAAGTGCCAGCAGCTTAGTCTTCAGCGAAGAGGATCTGGCCATCATCCAGAGACGAAATGGAGACCAGGGCTTCGATGGGCACATTCAGGTAGGAAAGCAAGTCTCGCCCGCCCTCGAAGTCCTTCTCGATCAGTGCCCCGATGCCCACAAGGGTGGCGCCGGCGGTTTGGGCCAGCCGGACCAGGCCGGCAATCGTGACGCCGGAAGCCAAAAAGTCATCCACGATCAGGACCCGTTCGCCGTTCGCCAGATATTCCGGTGAGACGATCAGTTCCACCATCCGGCCCTTGGTGTGCGAGGGGGCCACCGTCAGGTAAACCGTATCCGGCATGGTGACCGGTTTATGCTTGCGGGCATAGACCACGGGGACACCCAGGTACTTCGCCGTCATCAAAGCGGGGGCAATGCCGGAGATTTCCGCGGTGAGGACTTTGGTGGGCTTGGTCGATTCAAAGCGTTTGGCCAGTTCCTGGCCACAGGCATCCATTAAAACTGGATCTACCTGATGATTGATAAACGGATCGACTTTCAGAATCCCATCCCCCATGTTCTGTCCTTCCTCTTCCACGCGTTTCCTTAACGGTTCAAACAAGTGCAGCCTCCATAAAAGCCG
This sequence comes from Chloroflexota bacterium, assembly GCA_034189815.1. Classification (GTDB taxonomy): domain Bacteria; phylum Chloroflexota; class Anaerolineae; order Anaerolineales; family Anaerolineaceae; genus Brevifilum. The sequence goes on along the minus strand of JAXHUD010000058.1, from coordinate 7,862 downwards.
ATGGTATTTATAGTCCCATTTTACAACTGGTTTTGATAGCGCCTCAACAAAAAAACTGGGCGTTAACCCAGTTTTAAAGATCGTCCTCAATGATGGTATCTTTTCCGAATGCCGCATCGGCATCCTGACGGCGAAGTCGGAAGAGGATTTCTTCCAGGATCTTGCGATTGAAGCTCACCAGGTCTGCAATCAGGCCTATCAGGAACGTGAGAAAACCCACGATCAGCAGCACCGCGGTGAGGATTAGCGATTGGATATGCCCGTCACCCTGCCCCTGAAAATAGAAAACCAGGAACCGGATACCCAAAATCAAACCGACAGTGATCAAAATGAGGCTGATCCAGGTGAAGATCCGCAAAGCGCGGTACATCGCAAAAGAGCGCATTATGGTCTTGGTGGAATTGGCTACGTAGTTTCGGACGCTGCGGAACAGCCGGGACGGCCGCATGGGCGGATTGGTCTCAATCGGCACAAAAGCCACTTCCACTCGGTTGGCGCCTGCCTGGATCAGAGTTTCGAGCGTATAGGAATAATTACTAAGCACCATGGTTTCCAGGGCGACATCTCGCGTAATAGCCCTGAAACCGCTGGTGGCGTCTGGGACCCTGAAGCCGGCCGTGGCCGAGACCACCTCAGAACCGAGTTTCTGCAGCATACGTTTAACCGGTGAGAAATGGGGCACGGACCCCACCCCACGATCGCCGATGACCATCTCGGCCTCGCCGGTCAAAATGGGTTGCACCAGTTTCTCAATATCCTCAGCGCGATATTGGTTATCGGCATCGGTATTGACGATCACGTCCGCGCCCAGGCACAGCGCGGCATCCAGCCCCTTGGTATACGCCTGCGCCAGCCCCTGATGGCGGTCCAGACCGAGCACATGATCCGCACCGGCTGCGCGGGCGACCTCAAGCGTGGCGTCCTCGGAGCCGTCATCAACAATTAGAATCTCCACAGCATCGAACCCCGGCATCGTCCGGGGCAATTGGGCCAGGGTCTCGGGCAGGACATCTGCCTCGTTGTAGCAAGGAATTTGAATAATCAGTTTCATTATTTCGTGTAAGTCGTGAATATTGTGTAAAGTATAACATGGGATAGGATGGGGATTAGGGGTTTCGGTAACAGGTATCAGGGTATTAGAAAAAACTTATCCAATTTAGATTCTGGACAGGAATATCAATAAATAGACAATTCGGTAGGGGCGGCCCACTGTGGCCGCCCAAAAAGGTGTTGTGACCGCTCGCCCGAATGACCGCCCGTCTTTTCATCGATTCGCAGGGTGTGCTCTGGTTTTGAGCGCGCCTTTTTTTTACTCAATTACAATAATATCCTTCCAAATATCTTCTTCAATCAAAGACAAATAAGGAAATCGCAGACTCCCGGGATTTTCAAAAATCCCAGGAGTCTGTGAAATAAACAATTGCTATTTAAGGCACATGACAATCGAACGAAACATCAACATCCTTGTCAAACGCCAATTCACCCCCACAGGCGACAAAATGCCGTTAAAATAAGAACACTTATGCCTAACCAAACCGCACCCCTCCCCCTGAATCAGGTCCTCGTTGGCGATTGTCGCCAGGTCCTGGCCGACCTGCCGGAAAATTCCATCGACCTGATCTTCGCCGATCCACCCTATAACCTCCAGCTGGAGGGAGAACTCTGGCGGCCCAACCTCACCAAGGTGGATGCGGTGGATGAAGACTGGGACCAGTTCGATTCCTTCGCTCAATACGACGCCTTCACCCGCGAATGGTTGACGGCCTGCCGTCGCGTGCTCAAACCGACGGGCACGCTCTGGGTGATCGGTTCCTATCACAACATCTACCGGGTCGGGATGATCCTGCAAAACCTCAAATTCTGGGTACTCAATGACGTGGTCTGGGTCAAAGCCAACCCAATGCCCAATTTTCGCGGCGTGCGCTACACCAATGCCCACGAGACCCTGCTCTGGGTGCAAAAAGAAAAAGGGGCCAAGTACACCTTCAACTACCACGCGATGAAGGCGCTCAACGATGATCTGCAGATGCGCAGCGATTGGTACTTCCCCATTTGCACGGGCGGCGAACGGCTGCGGGATGAGAACGGCGACAAAGCCCATCCCACGCAAAAGCCCGAAGCGCTGCTCTACCGCGTGATCCTGGCGAGCTCCAATCCCGACGACGTGGTATTGGATCCCTTCTTCGGCACGGGCACCACAGGCGCAGTCGCCCGCAAGCTGCACCGCCACTTCATCGGCATCGAGGTGGACGAGAAATACGCCCGCCTGGCCGAAAAACGAGTCCGGGAAGTCGCCCAGCTCGAATTCGATCCGCCGATCTTTGTCACCCCCAATCCCCGCCACCGCAAACGGATCCCCTTCGGCCGCCTGGTGGAAGACGGCCTGCTCGAACCGGGACAACTGCTTTACTTCGGCGCCAACGGCGAACAAACCGCCAAAGTGCTGGCCGATGGCAAGCTCGTCTTCAATGGCCATCGCGGCTCCATCCACCAGATCGCCAAAGAAATCCGCAACGGCCCGAGCAACGGCTGGAAATTATGGTATTTCTATAACGAAGAGACCGAACAAAGGGAACAAATCGATACCCTCCGAGAAATCATGCGGAAGGAAGCTGCTAAGGAAATCAAACCGGCAAAGGCGGAATGATCTCGCCCCCGGCATTTATTAATCAAAGGAAAAAATGGCAGAAAAAACGTATACTCAATCCCCCTGGCAATTGGAGGACCTCTTTGAGGGCAACGATGACCCAAAGATCAAAGCGACCTTTGAAGAGATCAACCAGGCAGTGGAAGACTTCCAGACCTACCGTGAGCAATTAACGCCGGAAATGGACAAGGCGCTCTTCCTTGAAATCATAAAAACCTACGAACACTTCTACCGCCTGGTCCGGCGTCTGAGCGGTTTTGCCGAGCTCTCCTTCGCTTCCGATACGCAAGACCAAAAAGCGCAGGGTCTCGTCGCCAGGGTGAACCAATTCCAGGCTGAAGCCAGCAACAAAACCCTCTTCTTTAACCTCTGGTGGCGGGCGCTGGACGACGAAAACGCGGAACGTTTGCTGGAGAACACCGGCGACTACCGCTACTGGCTCGTCGCGATGCGCAACTTCAAGGACTTCACCCTCAGCGAGCCCGAAGAAAAGGTCATCAACATCAAAGACGTGACCGGCGTCACAGCCCTCAACATGCTCTACGATTCGATCACCAACCGCTATGTCTTCAAACTGGAAATTAACGGCGAAGAAAAGGAAATGACTCGCGGTGAGATCATGGCGCTGGTACGTCAGTCCGACCCTGATCTGCGCGCCCGAGCCTATCAGGAACTTTTTAGGGTCTACGAGGAAGACGCCCCCATTCTGGGCCAGATTTATCAGGCTGTCGTCCGAGACTGGCGCAATGAGAATATCAACCTGCGCGGATTCAAGAGCCCCATCGCCGTCCGCAACCTGGTCAACGATATCCCCGACGGCGTGATCGAAACGCTGCTCGATGTCACCCGCCAAAACACGACCCACTTCCAGCGCTTCTTCCGGCTCAAGGCCAAACGCCTCGGCGTGGATACGCTCCGCCGATACGATATCTATGCCCCGGTGGAAAAGGCGGATAAAGAATATGCCTTCAGCGAAGCCGCAGACATTGTTCTGGAGTCCTTCAACGACTTCCATCCCAAATTCGCCCAGATGGCCCAACAGATCTTTGATGCCAACCACGTGGACGGCGAAATCCGCAAAGGCAAAATGAGCGGCGCCTTCTGCGCCACCATCACACCGGACCTCACTCCCTGGGTGCTGCTCAACTACCAGGGCAAAGCCGACGATGTCGCCACGATGGCGCACGAACTCGGTCACGGCATCCACTCACTGATGGCACAGGAACATTCCGCCCTCACACAGCATGCCTGCCTGCCCCTGGCCGAGACGGCCTCCACCTTTGGTGAGATGATGCTGGTGGATAAACTCCTGTCGCAGGAGAGCAACCCCGCCGTCCGGCGGGATCTGCTCTATCGCCAAATGGAGGATGCCTTCGCCACTATCCTGCGGCAGAACTACTTCTCAATGTTCGAACAGACGGCTCACGAGATGATCGCCGAAGGCGCCCGGGTGGACGAGATCGCCGATGCCTACCTGGCGAACCTGAAAGATGAATTCGGTGATTCCGTGGACGTCTCCGATGAATTCCGCTGGGAATGGGTCATGGTCCCGCACTTCTACGGCGTGCCCTTTTACGTCTACGCCTACGCCTTCGGGCAGCTGCTGGTGCTTTCGCTCTACAAGCAATTCAAGGAAGAGGGCGATGCCTTCAAACCCCGCTATATGCAGATCCTGTCTGCCGGCGGCTCCATTGCACCGGTGGAACTGCTGTCCAACGCCGGCATTGACGTGACCACGGCCGAATTCTGGCAGGGCGGCTACGATGTCGTTGAAGAGATGGTCAACAAACTGGAAAACCTGGATTGACCTTGCGTAACCTGTAATTTCAAACCCGGCGATTGAATGCATATCGCCGGGTTATCCTCTCCCTCCAAACCCAATAAGAGACTCCCATGCCGATGACATCCAAAGAACGTGTGCTCGCCACAGTGAATCACCAGGAACCGGACCGTGTGTCCATCGCCGTGGGAATCAGTAATGCGACCGGGATCAAGATTAAAACCTACCGCGATCTCAAGCGCTTGCTGGGCGTGGACGCACCGATGCCAAGGTCTTCTTCCACACCATCATGAACGACGTTCGCGCCGAAAATGTCCCTGCAATGGTCGCTGGGGTGGAGAAATACGGTCAATACCCGCTGGAGAGCTGGGTATCACAATGGTCTTCATGAGAAGATTTTAGATCGGAGGATAATCCATTTCCGGTATTTAAAAAGATTACCCCCAGGTCAGATTGCTTCAGACGCCGTGCCGGGCTCGGGCGGCGTTGCTTTGTTAAACTTGCGCAGCGACATCACTAAAAGCACGATCCCAATCACACCCAGCACCAAACTCAAGCCCCAAACCGCCTGGATATGAAAAGCCTGGTAGACGCTGCCCGCCAGATACTGCCCCAAACTCGCGCCAACGCTGAACATGGCTGTCGTATAAAGACCCTGCCCCGTGGCGCGCCATTGTTTCGCCACCTTGGTGTCAATAAAAGCAGCGCCTACGACAATCAGACACACGGTCGCAATGCTGTGCAGGAGCTGCGTCGGGATTACCCAATAGGGATTATCAATGAAGATATAGGAAATCCAACGGATGGGCAGCAATAGTGCCCCAAACAGGATCAGCTTTTCCATGCTGACGCGCTTGAGCACTGCCGGTGCGATCAGCATAAATGGCACCTCCAGAATCGCCTGCAGCCCGATGATCAGACCGATTAGCCAGGCATCGGCCTGCAAAGATTGCAAATAGATTGTCTGATAATTGATTGAGATGCTGGCAGTCGCTCCAATAAACACGATAGCTACCAGGAACCAGATCAGGGGGTTGTTGTTTTCGGCGAGTCGGACGTCTTTCAAACCGGAGAAGCGGACGGCCTTGGCTTCCTTTGGCAGCAGGAAACTGATCGCCGCCTGCAAAAAGAACAGACCGGCCGCCAACCAGGGAAAGATATCCATATTATTTTCAACGACATAGCTGCCGAGGATGAAACTGGAGATGGCGAAGGAGACCGATCCCCAAAGACGGATCAGGCTGAAATCTTCGATTGAGCTTTCCTTTTCAAGGTAATCCAGCGTGATCGCATTGGTGATCACGACGATTGGGGAACGGAAAAACACAAGCACCAGACCCAACAGGAAGGTCGCGAAGAAAGAATCCACCAGGCCTAAACCAACCAGGGACACCCCCGCTCCCAGGCAGGCAATCTGCAGCAGAATCCGCCGGGCGTGCAGGATATCGCTGAGGTAACTCCAGATCGGCTGGAAAACCATCAAAGCCAGCGGCAGCGTCCCCAGCATGAGCCCGATCTGCACGCCCCCGAAAGCGCGATGATAAAGATACGCGGCGATGAAGGGTTCGATAACCCCCGAAATCAAATAGACGCCAAAATTGTAGATTTTCAGCTTTGTCTTCATTTGGATGGCCTCCAAGTAAATCAAGTATACTCTGGAAAGTATTTACAAAAATGTTTGAAATTTCAATAAACCAAACAAGAATGAAATTGCGACACCCAACAGCCGCCTTCCTGATTTACACAAGTATTATTCTTTAGAGGATAAGAGGGTAATAATTCCAACCCTGCATCTCATCCGTTTTCCATGTGAACAAATCCTCATTGATCTACAAATAATTATTTCCTACTTACACCTTCCCCTCAATGGGAATGTGACACGCTGTAGGTGTTGCGGGTGAGGTGAAGAACGGATTGTATTTTAAGTTGTTGCTCTTGCCAAATGTCTTCTCTCCCCTAGAATGAATTACAATTTGCATATCTAATTACATATAAGGAGTAAATGTATGCGCGAAAAAACTATTCGTGACCTGGGCGAAGGCCTGATCCTCCGCCGAGCCACACAGGCCGACGAAGAAACCCTGGCGGCATTCAACCGTAAGATCCATGGGAAGGGCCAATGGGATGGAAAGGGCCTGGAAGATTGGACTCGGGATCTGATCGAAAGCAAATGCCCAACGGTAACGCCGGGCGACATAACCATTATCGAAAGCACAAGCACTGGCGAGATCGTCTCCACCTGTACATTAATCTCCCAAATATGGTCCAACGGAGGTGTTCCTTTTCTTTTAAAGTAGGCCGCCTCAGATGTCTGGCCGATTTCATGGGAGAATCGCCAAAAACAACTATGGAGGCCGGCAATTATACCGGCCCTTTTTCTCACATTCCCCAATCACACACCTGATCGAGAACAACCTGATAAAAGACAGGCATCTGAATTAATCAGATGCCTGTCTTTTTAATTATTCCAAATAGCGCCCCCATGCCGCCTTTTCACTCCGCCGCAGCAACCTTGATATCAGGGAAAAATTGGCGTAGCGTCCCTGCTACCCAACCCTCCAGCGTCGCAGGCGAAAGGGGGCATTCCTCACAAGCGCCGCCCAGCCGCACGTAGACGGTATCGGCCTCGATCCGGTCCAATTCAACGGATCCGCCGTGATATTGTTCGATATAGGCATTGAGCTGGTCAATCAACGCCCGGACCTGTTCTTCAACCGTGAATTCCTGTTCAGACATGGCAACGCTCCTGGTTTGGGCCGCTTTCTGCAATCATAACACAAAGCCAAGACCGGTGCAAAAAGTGGGGCCGTTACGGTTTCTCATGCTTCTGTGGGGTAAGCGTGGGGTGATTAACGGTCAGCCGTCAAGCAGCCCCCATCTCTCTCAGCTATACTATTGATGCATCTTATTCTCCACAGAGAATTACTTCTCCTCCTGAAAAGGGCCGGGCCGGCGTACCCGGCTCTTCTTTTTTAAATTTATCCACGATGTTTTCACCGATTCGCCCCGTTTTTCCCCGGAGAATCCACAGTTATCCCCAGTTTTGGGCCAGTTATCCACAGTCTTTCAAGAATCAATGGTCGCCTGTACCAGATCACGGGACAATTCCGCCGTCAGACCCTCGGGATCGAAATGCCAGGTTATCTGGGCGAAACGGTCGATGGTTGGTGGGTTCGTCCAGCAGCAATGCCTGGGGTGATTCCAACAAGACACCAGCCAGCGCCAGGCGTACCTTCTGCCCGCCACTCAACGAGTCAACCGGTGTGTCATGCGGGAGCGATAGTAATTGGAAACCGGAGAGGATCTCCTTGCGTGTGCCTTCCATCTCCTGGGCGCGGGTCAGCGCAGCCAGCGCCTGGTCATAGCGCTCGACCAGAGCTGGGTTTTGCGGTTCCGCAGAGAGCGCAACGCAAACATTATTCAACTCCACCATCG